>JAUVJB010000127.1 GCA_030592465.1 Bacteroidota bacterium
ATATTTTAGTAAGTGTTTTATCGTCTCAATTATTTGATTTTCAGTTACATATTGATAATATTTTTACTCTTCAATTATTCACGGAAGTTGGAAAATATATTGTTATTCAGTCAATATTTTTACTTGGTGCTATTTATTTCAGAAAAAACAATTTTCTTAAAACAATATTGGCAATATTTGTTGTTTTCACAGTATTTGCAATATTGACAGGTTTCGCCGGACGAATAATATTTAATGACTTTATTGGACTTCATAGCTTCAACTTCAATAGTGATAATTCTTCTGTTGAACTTCAAACCACTTTTATGAATACCATACCACAGATATTAAAATTTACTTTTTGGTATTTATTAACACCATTTTTCTTAGTGGTTTCATATTTCAGGCTTAAAGAAAGACAGATTTAAAAAATAAAACAATGGAATTTAAAGACACACAACCAATATACATACAGATAGCAGATTATTTTTGCGAAAATATTTTGTTACAGAAATGGAAAGAAGGAGAAAAAATCCCTTCTGTACGACAAATTGCTGTAATTATGGAAGTTAATCCAAACACAGCATTACGGACTTTTAACTACTTACAGGATATGGGAATTATTTATAACAAAAGAGGTATTGGCTATTTTGTTGGTGATAAAGCTTATAAAAAGACTTTAGAGTTAAAAAAAGAAAAATTTATAAATACTGATTTGCCTTTTTTATTTAAAACAATAAAAATTCTTAACATCAGTTTTGATGAATTAAATAAATTATATTTAGAATATAGTAACAGTAAATCGTTATAAATCAAAAAATTATGAAAACAAGTAATAAAATATTATTAACAGCATTTGGAGTTGTATTTATCTTAACACTCATATTTCTATTATATATCAAATCAAATATTAAAGGTATTGAAGGTAATTATCAAATTATTACAAAAGAAAGAGAAGTCGCTGCATTTACAGGTATTAATATAAAAAATAGAATTAAAGTAAAATACAAACAAGATTCAATACAGAAGCTTAGTATTAAAACAAATAATAATTTGATAAAATTAGTAAAGACCTAAGTAAAAAACGATACTCTAAACATTTACACCTCTAAAAGGTATAATATTAATGATACTATTTTTACTGAAATCGCTTCTAATAAAATCAATTCTATTGATTTATCACAGGGCAGTGAATTTACCGGATTGAATAGAATAACAGGAGATAAAATTACTTTAAATGCAAGTAGCGGAAGCAAAGTAAATGCCAACATTTATTTTACATCTCTTAAAAGTAATATAAGCTCAAAAAGTATTATCAATTTATCGGGAAATGTAAAAAAAATGGAACTCAAAACTATTTCGGGTTGTATTTTTAATGCTCATAAGCTATTGGTTGAAAATTGCTCTATAACTTCAAAATGGGGTTGTAAAAGTGAAGTAAATGTAAGCAAAGAACTTAGTGTAAAAGCAAGTGACGGGAGTATTGTTAAATATTCAGGCAATCCTAATATGAAAGGTATTGATATTACTACTGGTGCGAAGCTAACAAAGATAAAAGAACAAAAATAAATCAAATTGCAAAAAAAATGCGAGTTTATAAACTCGCATTTTTTTTAATTCCTTATTATAAACTTTTATTTATCATTCATTGAAATCAAAAACTCTTCATTACTTGAAGTTTTTCTCATCCTATCAAGTAAAAAGGTCATAGCTTCATTTGAGTTCATATCAGCAAGATAATTACGTAAAACCCAAATACGACTAAGCATGTCTTTATTGAGTAATAAGTCTTCTCTACGAGTGCTCGAAGCGTTAATATCAACAGCAGGATAAATTCGTTTATTAGAAAGTTTCCTATCAAGTTGTAATTCCATATTACCTGTGCCTTTAAATTCTTCGAAAATTACATCATCCATTTTAGAACCGGTATCTGTTAAGGCAGTAGCCAAAATTGTTAAAGAACCACCATTTTCGATATTTCGAGCAGCACCAAAAAAGCTTTTGGGTTTCTGTAAAGCATTAGCATCAACGCCACCTGACAACACTCTGCCTGAAGCAGGCGAAACAGTATTATAAGCGCGAGCTAATCTTGTAATAGAATCAAGTAGAATAACAACATTGTGTCCACTTTCAACTAAACGCTTAGCTTTTTCAAGTACAATATTTGCAATTCTAACATGTTTGTCGGCAGGCTCATCAAAAGTTGATGCAATAACTTCGGCATTAACGCTACGAGCCATATCAGTAACTTCTTCAGGGCGTTCATCTATTAAAAGTATTATTAAATATACATCAGGGTGATTTGCTGCAATAGCGTTTGCAATTTCTTTTAAAAGAACAGTTTTCCCCGTTTTTGGTTGAGCAACAATTAAACCTCGTTGTCCTTTACCAATAGGAGTAAACATATCAATAATACGAGAAGACAAACTGCATTGTTGATGCCCTGTTAATTGAAATTTTTCATCAGGGAATAATGGTGTTAAATAATCAAAAGGAACACGGTCTCTAATAGATTCAAGATCTATTCCGTTAATTTCCTTAATTTTAATTAACGGGAAATATTTTTCTCCTTCCTTAGGAGGACGAATTGTGCCTTTAACAGTATCTCCTGTCTTGAGCCCAAATAACTTAATCTGAGATTGAGAGACATAAATATCGTCAGGAGAATTCAAATAGTTATAATCAGATGAGCGTAGAAAACCATAACCATCAAGCATTACTTCTAATACCCCTGAATTAGTTACAACACAATCAAAATCAATATTATCTTTTTTATCATAACTTCTTTTTCTAAAAGGTTTTTCAGAAGACGTTGTTCGTCTATAATTACCCACGCTTGTTGTTTTACCTGTACGATAATTTTGTGTTCCAATTTTTTCTTCTCTAATTTCTTCTTTTTTAGCTATATCTTCAACTGTTTTGGCTTCAACTGTTTTGGCTTCAATTGTTTTGGCTTCAATTGTTTTGGCTTCAATTCTATCGTTTACTTTTTTATGTAAAGATGGGCTTGTTTGCTTTTCATTATTTTCTTGTGGTCTTGTTCTATTTCTATCTCCGGTAACTGAGGCTTCCCTTTTAGGTTTTGAACTACTATCAAAAACTTTTTTTCCTGATTTAATTCCAGCTGAAGCACTAATAGCTTGTTGGTCTAAAATTTGATAAATCAAATCTTGTTTTCGAAGAGAATCGATTTTTTTTACTTTTAATTGCTTGGCAATTTCTTTTAATTCTGAAACAACTTTCTTGTTCAGTTCAAGAATATCATACATAAAAAAATTATATTAAATTAATATTTTGATTAGTTAATAATAAAACACATGAAAAATGGGTCAATTATATTGAAGAAAATATAGATTTTAAGTCAAATAAAGAATGTCCAATAAAGAATGCTGGAAATATTTTGCAAGTATAAATCAAAACATTGTAAAAACCAAAAGAAAAAAAACATTTTAAAAAAAATTATGTATTTTTACAACGAAAGTTAAAAACTAAAAAACATGCCTTTACTTTATAAAAAATTTATAGAATCGAAAAAATACTACATAAACGAGACTTCGTTTAAACTGTTAATGCAAAAAAGAATATATAAAATATTGCTAATATGTAGTAATTATGATGCATTTATGCTTGAAGAAGATGGCAGAATTGATGAACAAATATTTAACGAATATGTTTCTTTAAATTTAAGATATCCTCCGGTGTTCATACAAACAAATTCTGCTCAAAAGGCTTTCCGTCTTTTAAAAAAAGGGGATATTGACCTTGTGATAACTATGCTTAGTGTTCGTGAGATTGATGCTTTTGTTCTTTCGAGTCAGATTAAAGAGAAATTTCAAAATATTCCTATTGTTGTATTAACACCATTTTCACGCGAAGAAAGAATGAAAATTGCAAAAGAAAATTTGAGTGCTATTGACTATGTATTTTGTTGGTTAGGTAATGCAGATCTCTTACTTGCAATAATTAAACTTATTGAAGATAAGATGAATGTTGAACACGATGTAAAAATTGTTGGTATTCAAACAATATTGCTCGTTGAAGATTCAATTCGATTTTATTCAAGTTATCTGCCAAATATGTATAAAATTGTACTAAAACAATCACAAGATTTTATGAAAGAGGGCTTGAACGAACACCAACGCATGCTAAGAAAACGTGGTCGCCCAAAAATACTTCTTGCCACAAATTATGATGACGCGATTAATCTATACGAAAAATATAAAAATAATTTATTAGGTGTTATTTCTGATATTCGTTATAATAAAGATGGAGTTGAAGATGCACAAGCAGGTATAAAATTATTTAAAAAAATCAGGTCAGAAAATAAACATTTGCCTTTTTTACTTCAATCATCTGAAATCGAAAATGAAAAAACAGCAAAAAAAATAGGTGCTAGTTTTATAAATAAAAACTCAAAAACATTATCAATAGAACTTCGAAGTTATTTATTCAGACATCTCGCCTTTGGTGATTTTGTCTTTATAGACCCTGAAACACAAAAAGAAATTGCAAGAGCAAAAGATCTTAAAGAATTACAGAAAAAAATATTAGAAATACCCGACAACTCATTAAATTATCATATTCATCGTAATAATTTTTCAAGATGGTTAAATGCTCGGGCATTATTCTCAATTGCTGAAATATTAAAACCCTTTGCAGCTGAAGATTTTGAAAACATAAATGAAATAAGAAATTATATTTATGAAGAAATTTCAAGGTTTAGACTAAATAAAGGGAGAGGTGTTATTTCAAAATTTGATAAAGACCATTTTGACGAATATTTAATCTTTTCGCGTATTGGTGAAGGCTCTCTCGGAGGAAAAGGCAGAGGTCTTGCTTTTATTGATTCATTAATTAAAAAATACCAGTTATTTTATGATTACGAAAACGTAATTATTACTATTCCGAGAACTGTTGTAATATGTACTGATATTTTTGATGAGTTTATGGAAAGTAATAACTTATATAAAGTTGGCTTATCAGACTTAGATGATGAAAAAATATTAAACCGTTTTGTAAAAGCTAAACTACCAAAATCTTTAATTGACGACTTAAAAACATTTATCTCTTATGTTGATAATCCAATAGCTATAAGATCATCAAGTTTACTTGAGGATTCTAACTACCAACCTTTTGCCGGAGTATATTCAACTTATATGATTCCTAATGACAAAAAAGACACAAAAAAAATGATGGTTTCGTTAACAGCAGCTATCAAAAGTGTCTATGCCTGTGTTTATTTCAAAAACAGTAAAGCTTATATGGAAGCTACTTCAAATGTTATTGATGAAGAAAAAATGGCAATAATATTACAAGAAGTGTGTGGAACAAAATTTGGAAATAAATTTTATCCTACTTTATCAGGAGTAGCTCGCTCAATTAACTTCTATCCTATTTCGCCTGAAAAGCCTGAAGATGGTATTGCAAACATTGCCTTTGGATTAGGCCGCACTATTGTTGATGGTGGCATTTCTTTAAGATTCTCACCAAAATATCCTAAAAAAATTCTACAACTCTCATCACCGTCAATGGCTTTACAAAGTACTCAAAAACAATTCTTTGCTCTCGACTTAAATATTGACAATTACAAACCCTCAGTAAATGAGGGGATTAACTTATTAAAATTAAAAATTAAAGATGCAGAGAATGACAATTCATTAAAAAATGTTGTTTCTACTTATGATTATGAAAATAATATTATTAGAGACGGAACAGGATTAAATGGTAAAAAAATTATTACTTTTTCAAATATTTTAAAATATAACACTTTTCCTCTATCCGAGATTCTGGATACTCTTTTAGAAATTGGACAAAAAGAAATGAATAACCCTATTGAAATTGAATTTGCCGTTAACATGAATACTCCAAACAATAGCCCTAAAATATTTAATTTTTTACAAATAAGACCAATAGTTGATGATAAAGACGCAATTAACATTAACATTGACAGTATTTCAAACGATGAAACAATAATTTCTTCAAACTCTGCACTCGGCAATGGTACTATTAATGATATTCACGACTTTGTTTACGTAAAGCCTGAGGCATTTAGTGCTGCAGAAAGTAAAAATATTGCTCTTGAAATAGAAAAAATTAATTCACAATTTGTTAAAAATAATAAAAATTATGTGTTAGTAGGTCCCGGAAGATGGGGTTCAAGCGACCCATGGTTAGGCATTCCGGTTAAATGGTCACAAATATCGCAGGCAAGAGTAATTGTTGAGGCAGGACTTGAAAACTACAGAATTGACCCAAGCCAAGGCACTCATTTCTTTCAAAACTTAACTTCTTTTAAAGTAGGATATTTCACAATAAATCCTTTTATTAATGATGGTTTTTACGATATAGAATTCTTAAATAATCAGAAAGCAAATTACGAAAGCAAACTTATTCGTCATATTATTTTTGAAGATCAAATTACAATAAAAATTGACGGGAAAAACAATAAAGGAGTTGTTTTAAAACCCCCAAAAAAATCAATAAAATAATTTATTATAAAGTATGATATTAATCATAAACATTTTTTTGTAAAAATCAAATTAATAAATATACATTTGCCAAATAAAGTTAATAATGTATTTTTAACTTTTAACAACACTAACGTTCAATATATCAATAAATTAAAAATAGTAATAAAATGAATGTAAATCAAATTTTAAACGATCTTGAAAAAAAACATCCTGGAGAATTAGAATATCTCCAAGCTGTTAAAGAAGTTCTTGAATCAATTGAAGAAATTTACAATGAAAATCCTCAATTTGAAGACGCGAAAATTATTGAAAGACTTGTAGAGCCTGACAGAATTTTAACATTTAAAGTACCTTGGGTTGACGATAATGGTGGTGTTCATGTAAACATTGGTTATCGTGTTCAATTTAACAATGTAATTGGACCTTACAAAGGCGGATTAAGATTTCACCCTAGCGTTACCTTAAGTATTTTAAAATTCTTAGGTTTCGAACAAATATTCAAAAACAGTTTAACTACTTTACCAATGGGTGGTTCAAAAGGTGGAACAGATTTTAATCCTAAAGGAAAATCAGACGCTGAAATTCAACGTTTTTGCCAATCATTTATGTTAGAACTATGGAGAATTATTGGTCCTGAAACTGATGTGCCTGCAGGCGATATTGGTGTTGGTGGACGCGAAATTGGTTTCTTATATGGAATGTATCGTAAATTAGCTCATGAAAATACTGGCGTTTTAACCGGAAAAGGTTTAAACTGGGGTGGTAGCTTAATCAGACCAGAAGCAACCGGATTTGGTGCAATTTATTTTGCTAAAGAAATGCTATCTACTAAAGGCGAAACTTTTAAAGGTAAAACTGTTTCAATTTCAGGTTTCGGTAACGTTGCTTGGGGTGCTGCTCTTAAAGTAGTTGAATTCGGTGGCAAAGTTGTTACTATTTCAGGTCCTGATGGTTACGTTTATGACAAAGATGGTATTACAGGTGAAAAAATCGACTATTTATTAGAGCTTAGAGCTTCTAATAATGATGTAGTTAAACCTTATGCTGATGAATTCCCTGGAGCTATATTCTATGAAGGCAAAAAACCTTGGGAAGCAAAATGTGATATCGCTTTACCATGTGCTACTCAAAATGAACTTAATGGTGATGACGCTAAAAAATTAATTGATAATGGCGTTATTATGGTTGCTGAAGTTTCAAATATGGGTTGTACTCCTGAAGCAGTTGAAACATTTATTGAAAATAAACTATTATTTGCTCCCGGTAAAGCTGTTAATGCAGGTGGTGTAGCAGTTTCCGGTCTTGAAATGTCTCAAAACTCAATGAAACTTAACTGGTCAAAAGAAGAAGTTGACGAAAAATTAAAATACATCATGTCTGAAATTCATCATTCATGTGTAAAACACGGAACTAAAGACGGTTATACGAATTATGTAAATGGTGCTAACATTGCAGGGTTCCTTAAAGTTGCCAACGCAATGCTCGACCAAGGTATTTACTAATAATAATTTTCTAATTAGGCTGTTAATTTTATGGTTAACAGCCTTTTTTTTTCTTTTTAAAATATTTTATTATGTTCAAAACAAACGAATACTTCGACGGTAAAGTAATGTCAATGGCTTTTGAAACATCTGAAGGTCGGGCTACAATTGGCGTAATGGATAAAGGCGAATACGAATTCGGAACTTCTACAATTGAACACATGACTGTTACTTCAGGAAAAATGAATGTTATGTTACCTGATAGCAACGATTGGAAAGAATTCAAAGAATTTGAAACTTTTATTGTTGATAAAAACAAAAAATTTAAAGTGAAAATTACAGAAGATACATCATATCGCTGTTTATACAGATAATTTTAATGTTATAAAAAGAAAATATTAATTATTTTCTTTTTATTTTATATTGTGTTATGTTTGCATTTACATAACGAATTTTAAAATTATGGCAGGTTCAAAAGGAGAAA
>JAUVJB010000205.1 GCA_030592465.1 Bacteroidota bacterium
ACAAAATTAAACCTCCTGCTCAAAGCATTGGAAGGCGAAACAAATGCCTCCGTTAGTAAGCAGTTGACTTTTTTTAATGAAAGGGTGCTTCCCGATCTTGGAGATAATATTAAATGCGGCAACTCACTTATTGGCAATGATTTTTATGATAACCAACTCGAACTGTTTCCCGAACAGATTAAAAAGATAAACGCTTTTGATTGGGACAAAGCATTCCCTGAAATATTTAAGAATGGGGGTTTTGATGTTGTGATTGGGAATCCGCCGTATATTAAAGAATATACTAATCGTGAACCTTTTGAATTGCTTAAAAACAGTAGCAGAAAAAGTTATTATCAGGGCAAAATGGATTTATGGTATGCTTTTGCGTGTTTTTCAATTGATATTTTGAAAAAAGGAGGATTTCATAGTTTTATTGCAACTAATAATTGGATAACTTCTGCCGGAGCTTCAATTTTAAGAAACAAAATATTAGAGGAAACTGAAATATTAAAATTTATTGATTTTGCTGATTTCAAAGTATTTCAAAATGCTTCCATCCAAACTATGGTTTATGTTTTGAAAAAAGAAAAACCTGCTAAATTTTGTAAAGTTAAGTACACTAAAATTATTAATAAAAATATTCCTGTTAGTGAGTTGCAGGACATGTTGATAAAAGAATTGGCTCGTTTTAAAGAAATTGATTGTAATTTTTTTGAATGGTTTAGTGCAGTTTTTGAACCTGAAAAACTCAAGAATAAAACTTTCACTTTTGTTAATTCAAAGATTAATGATGTATTAATTAAAATCGAATCAAATAAAAATTATTGTTTTAATAAAAAAGATGTTGCACAAGGTATTGTGGCTCCTCAAGATTTTTTAATTGATAAACATTTAGAGATTCTAAAAAATGATGAAATAAATAAAGGAGACGGAATTTTTGTTTTGTCTGATGCCGAAAAGGAAAAATTGAATTTATCAAAAACCGAACAACAAATTGTCAAACCTTATTTTACAACACAGGAATTGAAGCGGTATTATGGAAGCAATGAAAACAATTATTGGGTAATTTATTCCAATCTTAATGTTAGAAAAAACATTAAAGATTATCCCAATATCAAACAACATTTAGAAAAATTTAAAAGTATAATTACTTCCGATTTTAAACCTTATGGTTTGCACCGTGCTCGTGAGCAAAGATTTTTTGAAGGTGAAAAAATTATTTCGTTAAGAAAAACAAAACAACCAACTTTTACATATACAGATTTTCCTTGCTATGTTTCGCAGACATATTTTGTTATTCAGCCTAAAAATATTAATCTCAAATATTTAACCGGCTTATTAAATTCTAAGTTAATTCATTTCTGGTTATATTACAAAGGCAAAAAGCAAGGCGATCAATTACAAATAGATAAAGAACCTTTGTTGGATTTACCTCTTATAAATACAGATAAAAAACAAACCCACGATACTATCGTCAATCTCGTTGACAATCTCCTAAAACTCAACAAAGAGCTACAAAGCACAAAACTTGAAACCCATCGCCAGCAACTCCAACGAGCAATAGACCACGCAGAAAATAAAATTGATGAGTTGGTTTATAAGCTTTATGGGTTGACAAAAGAGGGAATTGAGATAGTTGAAAATGGGTGAAAATTTGAAAAATATGATTATATTTGTTGAAAATAAATATAGCGAATGTTTATTTTTTATGTAAACGAGTTGTGCGTCATTCTATGAAAACTAAACCGATAGACATACAGACAATAATTGATGAGTTCAAAAGTAAGGCAGAACCAGAAGACCGATATACATCTTTTGACTATTGCTATAACTATTTTCGTAAAACCGAACAAGACGACTTAATTAAAGACATTGGGAAAAGTTGTTTAACACTTGGTTTTTATTTAGCAAGTTGGGGAATGTTTAGGGGTTCAAGTTTTCTATTAGGAAAAAGTGCAAAATACTTTGAACCTACAATCAGATATTTAGCAACACTTGACAAATCAGTATGGCTAATAGACATAGACAATTATGTGACTGAGAATATTGATACAATAATTCAAATTTACAATGACCTAAAAAAATGTATTATCAGCGGAAATAATTCTGACCTGACATTAATTACGAAAATAATGCTAGGTGTATTCGGTTTTATCCCAGCGTATGATCAATATTTTTGCGATACTTTTAGACAGATATTTGCTAAGGAGAAATGTGGTTTCAGAAGAGTAAACCAGAAATCCCTGAAATGCATTAAAGTTTTCTACGATGCAAACAAGCAAATAATTGACGAAATATCAGTAAATACTTTTACGACTGATTTTGAAACTGGAGCAAAAACTAAAATTAATTATCCAAAAGCAAAAATTATTGATATGTATGGATTTACTGTTGGATTAAAAAAGAACGAACGCACAACAAAAAATAAAATGCATTAAAATGTCTTATATTTAAACCGTTACTACAATATAGATAAATAATCCATAAGAAATGATTTTAAATACATAACCCAGCAATTCCAGCGAGCAATAGACCACGCAGAAAACAAAATTGATGAGTTGGTTTATGAGCTTTATGGATTAACGGTGGAGGAGATTGAGATAGTTGAGAATGGATAATAATTTTAAAATATGATTATATTTGTTGAAAATAGGTAAAGTGAATGTTTATTTTTTATATAAATGAATTATAAGCCATTATGAAAATGAAAAAATATGATAAGAAATAAAATTTGGTATAACCTTGTTAACTCAAAATTCAAGTGTTATTATATAAGCTACTCCATTGATAAATACCAAAAAAGAAGCATTTTTATTAATTCATTTTTGGCGATAATTTCAATTTCAAGTGTATCTGCTTGGGCAATATGGGAAATCTTACCATTGTTGTGGGCATTTATTATTGGAATATCTAATATTCTCATAGCAATAAAACCGTTTTTACACTATGACAAGAAAATCAAAGAGCTTAATGAAAAATTAACAATTTTAGAAAGCATACAAATTGAATTTGAGAAACTTCTTTATGAATTAGATATAAAAAAAATTAATAAGGAGATAGCATCAAATGATTTTTTTATTATTTGTGAAAAACAAATTAAAGTTCTTAGGAAATCAGACGAATTATTGTTAAGTACGGATAATAAAATTAAGAAAAAAGCAGATGCTGATACTGACCGATACATATATAATAATTATAAAACTAAATGCTAAAAAAATGGAAACAAAAAATTCAGAATTAATTACAGATTTAAACGAAATCAATTATTATCACATTAAAGCAGAGGAAGAAAAACCGCCACCACCTCCACCGCCACCACCACCTGAACGTCGGGATATACCCCTTTCACCTTCTGAGCCAAAAATAAAAAACTTCCCAGACAAGGATAGAATTCCGCCACCACCACCTCCACCCAATAATGATAAATAGATAAGAACGGCTTATAATAACAAATAAGGATTAAACGATGAAGTAAAAAGTGCGACCTGCGAGGTTTTATTAACCAACATATTATCAGTTTGTTGTTTTTTTAAAGAGATTCACTAAAATAAACCTCGCAGGTCTTTTTGGACTGAACTCAATTATAAATGAAATATTAAAAGACAAGGATTAAAATTAAAAGAATCTGCCAGCAGCTCCAACGTGCTATAGACTATACAGAAAACAAAATTGATGAGTTGGTTTATGAGCTTTATGGGTTGACGGAGGAGGAGATTGGGATAGTGAAGAAAGTAAAGAAAATACAACATGACCCTATATCGGAACAAATACCGTGTAGAATCAAACAGGTGGCAGTTTTGGGATTATTCTGCACCTGCATCATATTTTATTACTGTATGTGTACAGGATAGAAAAAATATATTAGGTGAGATAGTAAACCATAAAATTGAATTGTCAAATGCAGGAATAATTGTATCGGATTATTTTGCAGAAATTCCAAAATATCACAAACGTATAATTTTAGATAAATGGATTGTCATGCCTAATCATTTTCATTGTATTATTAAATTGGGTGATTACGATTTTGATAATGGGGTTTCGGATATTGGGAATGGTGATGTTGGCAATGTAGATAAAATTCATGTAGATAAAATTCATGAATTTTATCTACGGTATAAAAAAACCAAACCATCAGAAAATGATATAAAACAATACCGAAAATTACGCAGGAAAATGTTAATCCCAATGATTATGGGAAAATTCCAGATGCAAACGTCAAAACAAATAAATATTATCAATATTACACCCGGAAATAAAAATTGGCAAAACAATTACCATGATCATGTAATTAGAAATGACACAGAATATAATCGTATTAAACAATACATTAAAAATAATCCTATGAATTGGAAGGATGATAAATTTTACAAATAACAATTGTTTAATTCAATCAATTTTATTTTGTTATAAAACCAAGCTCAACAATCTTTTATTAACCAAAAAATTATCAGTTTGCTGTTTTTAAGAAATCCACAAAATAAACCTTGCAGGTCTTTTTGGGTGGAGGAGGAGATTTTTAAAATTTAAAAATATGATTAAGTTTGCAGGGGATATCGCAAAATGCGACAACCTTTAAAATTATGAGTAATAAAGCAATAATACCAACAGAAAAGATAGATAGGGCAATCTTATTTATACGAGGACAGAAAGTAATGTTAGACTCGGATTTAGCCGTGATTTATGGAGTTAAAACCAGTAGATTAAATGAGCAAGTTAAAAGGAATCAAGACAGGTTTCCTACCGATTTTATGTTTCAACTAACTGACAAAGAAAAAGAGGAGGTTATCGCAAATTGCGACCACCTTGAAAGAATAAAATATTCAAGGACAAATCCATATTCATTTACTGAACATGGAACAATAATGCTTGCAAGTGTTTTAAATACGCCAACAGCAATACAGACAAGTGTATTAATAGTAAGAGCATTTGTAAAATTAAGAGAGATTTTATCGACACATGAGGAATTAGAAAGAAAGGTATTAACATTGGAGGCTATGTATGACAAGCAGTTCAAAGTGATTTTTCAAGCAATAAGGGAATTAATGCAACAAGAAACAAATATAAAAGACAGGCCACGAATTGGTTATAAAATAAAAGGTGAGAAGTGATCGCTTACTATCCAACAAAGTGCATAAAAAATGATTTTAAAAACTAAATCAGTAGAAATTTCCAATGAACTTTTAGCCCGCCAGGTAATATTTTCTGACACGGAACCTCAATTTGATAATGATGATGAAAAGTAAGACCTGCGAGGTTTCATTAACCAAAATATTATCAGTTTGTTGTTTTTAAGAAATTTACTAAAATAAACCTCGCAGGTCTTTTTGGGCGGAGGAGGAGATTGAATATAATAACCTTTATACCCTCATTTTATTTTCATAACATTGCATACCTAATAATTATACCGGAGAAAAAAATAAGGTTAATCCAGACGGATTTGCTTCGCTTCATAAGGTTTTAATTCTTGTTTGTAAATATTTTTTCTACTAAGTCCTCAAGATTTGCGAAATCTAACAACAAAATAGATAACTTGCAAGTCGAGAACCAAGAATTTGAACAAAGTCTGGTTTATTCATGAAAAGGTTATTTATCAAATGGAGTAGTCATTGTCCCGTTAGGGACTTAATATTTATAGAAAACGAGATACACCCATAAT
>JAUVJB010000219.1 GCA_030592465.1 Bacteroidota bacterium
ACTAGAGAAGAGGTTGCGAATTTAGTCGGCACTGCAACAGAGTCTGTAATTCGTCTTTTGTCAGAGTTTAAATCGGAAAAAATAATTGAACTTGATGGGAGACGAATAAGAATTCTTGATGAGAAAAAAATAATAAAGATTGGGAATGTTTATTAAAAATTTATAAAAACCCCAATTCAAGTTGAGCCTCTTCGCTCATCATATCTTTATTCCATGCAGGTTCAAAAACCAAATTTACATAAACGCCTTTAACCTGTGGAATGTTTAAAACACTCTCGTTTACCATTGAAATAATTTGAGTTGAAGCCGGACAGTTAGGTGCTGTTAATGTCATCTCAATTTCAACATTATAGTCATCGTCAATTTCTATTTTATATATCAAGCCTAATTCATAAATATTAACAGGAATTTCAGGGTCAAAAACCTGTTTTAGTGCATTAATAATTTCTGTTTCAAGTTCTGTGTGTTTTTTATTTTCCATGATTTCTTTTTCTACAAAGGGTCGGCAGTAATTTTAAATTTCATATTTATTTTAACTGTAACATCTTGCGTAAGAGCCTCTTGTGTAACAACCTTCGTTCTTAATTTAAATGATTCTGCTTTAATGTATTCATCTAATTTCTTGTCTGTTGTAGTTAACTCAATACTTTTAGCATCACTATCTATATCTTCTTTATAAGCAAGCTCAACTTCGTCATCCGAATTCGTTGAAATATAAATATGAAAAGATTTTAGGAAACTAAAAGTTATATCGCTTGGCGAAGTAATTGTAAGTTTCAATTCGTCTAACGAAATGTCTTTAACCAAATTGGCAACAGTATTGTTGTTTTTAAATTCGTTGTCAGAATTTGTAGTAATATCAGGTGTTGTTATCTCAAAAGGAAAATTAATACCGGTGTTGTTTTCAATGGTTATTTCTGTTTCTAATGGAATATAAAAAGTTAAAAGATTATCAAGTTTTTTGCACGAAGATGCAATTACTGCTACTGTCAATAAAATAATTGGTAAAATCTTTGTTTTCATTTTTTCTAATTTTTAAGTTATTATTGTTATATATTATATTGAGACCTACCATGTTTTTTATTATCACAAACATGGCAGGTTTTTTGTCTTATAGGCTATTGCATAAAGTTTCATTTGTTTTACCATTGATAATAATCCGTTTGAACGTGTAGGCGACAAATTTTCTTTTAAACCAATTTCGTTAATAAAGTGTAAATCAGCATCAATAATTTCTTGAGGAGTGCTGTTTGACAAAACACGAACAAGTAAAGCAATAATTCCTTTGGTTATTATTGCATCGCTGTCAGCAGTAAAATAAATTTTCCCGTCATCAAAATCTGCATGTAGCCATACTTTTGATTGACATCCGTTTATTAAATTTTCGTCTTTTTTAGCATCATCATTAATAATTGGCAAATCTTTACTTAATTCAATAAGATAGGAATATTTATCCATCCAATCGTCATATATCTCAAATTCTTCAATTATCTCTTGTTGTCTGTTTTTAATTGTCATTTTTTTGATAAAGATTTAAGAATTAAACATTTTAACAACTTTTAATAATCCTTCATATAAAATATCAATTTCTTCAGTAGTATTATAAAAAGCAAAAGAAGCACGAACTGTGCCCGGAATATTAAAGTGGTCCATAACCGGTTGAGTGCAGTGATGTCCTGTTCTAACAGCAATGCCGAGTTTGTCAAGAATCATACCAGCGTCATAAGGATGTATCCCGTTTATTAGGAAAGAGATGACACTTGTCTTGTTTTTTGCATTACCATAAATTGTGAGATTTTCAATTTGAGATATTTTTTTTGTGCCATAGTCTAAAAGTTCTTTTTCGTGCTTGGCAATGTTTTCAATCCCAATTGAATTTACATACTCAAGAGCTTTCCCAAAGGCAATGTTTCCGACATAATTTGGAGTGCCTGCTTCAAATTTGAAAGGAAGTTCGTTATAAGTTGTGTTTTCAAATGTAACAATATCAATCATGTCACCACCGCCTTGATAAGGAGGCATTTGCTCGAGCCATTTTTCTTTTCCGTAAAGAACGCCTGTACCGGTAGGTGCAAAAATTTTATGTCCTGAAAAAGCATAAAAATCACAATCTAATTCTTTAACATCAACTTCTTGATGCTGAACACCTTGAGCACCATCAATAAAAACAGGAATGTTATGTGAATGTGCAAGCTCGATTATTTTTTTTATTGGATTTATTGTTCCTAATGAATTCGAAACATGATTTAATGTAATTAATTTTGTTTTTTTTGATATGAGAGTTTCTAAATTTTCAATAATTAGCTCACCTTTATCGTTAAATGGCAGAACCTTAATTTTTGCTTGTTTACGTTCGCATAACAATTGCCAAGGCACAATGTTTGAATGGTGTTCGAGTTCAGAAATAATTATTTCATCATCTTTAGTTATAAATCTATCACCAAATGATGAAGCAACTAAATTTATTGATTCTGTTGTGCCGTGTGTGAAGATTATTTCGTGTGAATGATTTGCATTGATGAAATTTTTAACAATATTTCGTGCATTCTCATTTGCTTCTGTACATTTTGCACTCATAAAATGTACGCCACGATGAACGTTAGCATTATATTTTTGATAAAACTCAGTTATTTTGTCAATAACACATTGCGGTTTTTGAGTTGTTGCTGCATTGTCAAAATAAACAAGCGGTTTACCATAAACTTGTTGACTAAGAATTTGAAAATCGTTGCGAATTTTTTTAATATCAAAGTCCATTTTATTATTTTTTAATTACATTATAATTACAAAAATCACATTTTGAAAACTCTCCTCTTAACCGGCTTTCAACCAAATCATTTAATTGAGCATCTAACGAATCAACACGAATTTTTTTTAATATTTCGTGAGCAAATGCAAACATAAGCATCATTCTTGCTTCTTTTTCATTAATACCCCTTGCACGCAAATAAAATAAAGCATCTTCGTCAATTTGCCCGATGGTTGCCCCGTGGCTGCATTTTACATCGTCTGCATAAATTTCCAGTTGAGGCTTGGTATTCATTTCAGCAGTATCGGTCAGCAAAATATTCTTATTCGATTGAAGTGCTTGTGTTTTTTGTGCATCAGGTCGAACAATTATTTTGCCGTTAAATCCTCCTGTTGAGTTATCGTCAAGAATGCCTTTATATAATTCGTTACTATTACAATTTGGTTTTGCGTGATCGATAAAAGTATAATTATCAATATGTTGATTTCTGTCAGCTAAAAATAATCCGTAAACATTACTTTCGCAACCTTGGTCATCAAGCAAAATAGAAATATTGTTTCTTATTAATTTTCCGTGAAGCGAAAGCGTGTTTGTCAACACATTACTGTTTTTTTTCTGTCGAATATAAACAGAGCTTAATTGTGTTGTAAGGTTATGTTGGTTTTGGATATTATAATAATCAAAAAGTGCATTTTCACCAACGCAAACCTCTGTAACAGCGTTGGTTAAAAAACGACAAGGACTTAAGGCATGATCGCATATTATTAATTTTGCACTGCTGTTTTCATCAAGCACAACAAGGTTTCGCTGTGTTACCATAAGGTCTTGTTCAGACCTTAACAAATTAATAACCTGAATAGGTTTGTCAATAACTATATTTTTGGGAACATAAAGGAAAAATCCGTCTTGTGCAAATGCTGTGTTTAAAGCAACTATACTGTCATCGTTCGATTTTGCATGTTTTGAATAATATTTTGCAAATAATTCGGGATGTTCTTTTGAAGCCTCTTTTAAACTTTGCAAAATAACACCTTTCGGTAAATTATTAAAAGGTAGGTTGTGCTGATAAAACCAGCCGTTTGAAAACAAAACAGTATATGTGTCTAAGTTTGGAACTTGACATTGAAAAGCCTGATTTAATTCAATATTAAAATTTTGAGGTGTAAAAAATTTTTTATAACCATTTTGAAAAACGGGAGCAAGATCGGTGTATTTATAATTTTCATTTTTTGTTGTTGGGATACCTGTTTTTATAAAATATTCAATAGCAATTTTTCTTTCCTCATTAATAAAATCAGATGAACCTTTAAACAATTCATTAATATTGTTTTGATAAAGTGCTGCTAATTTATCTGTTATTTTATTAGGTTCGTTACTCATGATAAATTTTGTTAATAATTGCCATTTTTAATCCATTCGTATCCTTTGTCTTCAAGCACAAGAGCAAGCTCTTTGCCTCCTGTTTTAACTATTTTACCATCATAAAGAATATGAACAACATCAGGAACAATATAGTCGAGCAAACGTTGATAATGAGTAATAACAATAGTTGAATTGTCGCGGTTTTTTAATTTATTAACACCATTTGCCACAACTCTGAGTGCGTCTATGTCTAATCCGGAGTCTGTTTCGTCAAGAATGGCTAATTTTGGTTCTAACATTGCCATTTGAAAAATTTCATTTTTCTTTTTTTCACCACCGGAAAACCCTTCATTAACAGAGCGATTGGTAAGACGGGAATCTATTTCAACGAGTTTCTTTTTATCACGCATTAATTTTAAAAAGTCCTGTGCTGATAAAGGTTCTGTGTCGTTATATTTGCGATGTTCATTAACGGCAGTTCGCATAAAATTAACCATGCTTACTCCGGGTATTTCAATTGGATATTGAAAACTCAAGAACAATCCTTGTTTAGCTCTTTCTTCAGGATTAAGTTCAAATATATTTTTACCCATAAAAATTATTTCTCCTTCAGTAACTTGAAAAATCTCTCTCCCTGCTAATACCGAAGCAAGAGTGCTTTTGCCTGAACCGTTGGGACCCATTATTGCATGTACTTCACCGGGTTTTACTTCAAGGTTTATTCCTTTTAATATTTCTTTTCCATCAATTGAGGCATGTAAATTTTTTATACTTAACATGTTTGTTTTTTTTTAATTGATAATCTTTCGTTTCTATTTAGTGTTTGCACGAAAACGCCCATATTGTCATTTCGACTAAAAGGAGAAATCTCATAACATAGTGTATATAAGTTGAATGAGATTTCTTCTCCGCCAGCTGGCGGATCGAAATGACAGCACAACTAA
>JAUVJB010000121.1 GCA_030592465.1 Bacteroidota bacterium
AAAGTTTGACTACGACCCGCAATCTGCTTTTGTTGAAATTAAAAAAGTTGTTATTTATAAAAAAGACGGCACAAAAAAAGAGCTTGATATTAATACTGTTTTAGATTATCCTGCACCGGCACACATGATTTATTGGGGCGCACGACAAAAGATGATTGAAGTCGGAAGATTAGAGCCCGGCGATGCTGTTGAGGTATTAATGTTTAAAAAAGGGTTTACTTACGCTCTTTTACAGGATGAAGAAAATAACGACGATAGATATATTCCGCCAATGAAAGGTAATTTTTATGATATTGTTCATTTTTGGAACAGTAATCCTATCGTGAAAAAAGTGTATCAGGTAAAAATACCAAAAGATAAATATTTTCAATATAAATTTTATAATGGTGATGTTGATTCAACAAAAAAACAAGTTGATGGTAAAATTCAATATACATTTACAAAAACAAATATTTTGCCTATTAAAAGAGAAGCACACATGCTTGCTTATTCAGATATTGCCCCTAAATTATTGTTATCAACCAGCCGTAATTGGCAAGAAAAATCAATTTGGTTTAATAAAGTAAATGAAGACTATGCTAGTTTTGAAACAACAAAAGATATTGATGAAAAGGTTGATGAGATATTACTCGGAGCTAAAAATGAAATGGATTCAATTTCAAGACTAACACATTGGGTTGGCGATGAAATTCGATATAGCGGAATATCAATGGGCAAGGGCGAAGGGTTTACTCTTCATAAAGGAGCAATGAATTTTCGTGATAGATGTGGAGTTTGTAAAGACAAAGCCGGAATGCTTATTACAATGCTGCGAGCGGCAGGTTTTACAGCTTACCCGGCAATGACAATGGCAGGCTCAAGAATTGAAAATATCCCTGCAGACCAATTTAATCATTGTGTGGTTGTAGCTAAATTATCTGACAAGAAATATCATTTACTCGACCCTACTTGGGTGCCTTTTGTTCGTGAGCTTTGGTCAAGCTGTGAACAGCAACAAAATTATTTAATGGGAATTCCCGAAGGTGCTGATTTAAAAGAAACGCCTCTTTCTCCCCCTGAAAATCATTTGTTAAAAATAATTGGTAATTCTGAAATATTGAATGATGGTACTCTTCTCGGTAAGGTTGAGATTAAAGCAACAGGACAATCTGATGCAAGCCTTAGAGCAATTTTTACTTATTATAGAAAATCACAATGGAAAACAAATGTTGAAAAACAAATACTTGCTATTAACCCTCTTGCTGAAATAACAGAAATGATTTATCCTGATACTTATGATTATAAAAAGGCTCCGGTAAAAATTATCGTTAAATTCAAAATTCCAAACTATGCACTTATTACTGATAATGAAATGATTTTTAAACCGTTTGCTGCTCAAAATGTATTTAAATATGCACAATATAATTTGCGATTTAACACAGATTTGAATGAAAGAAAATATGGTTTTAAAGACCGCTGCAGCAGATTAGTAGAAATTAATGAAACAATAAAACTCCCGAAATTTGATAGTCCTGTTTATATTCCCGAGCCGGATAGTTCTGATGGAACCGGTGCAAGTTTTATTGGCAGTTATGATTTGCACGAAAACACTCTTGTGCTTAATGAAAAAGCAAGTTACAAAAAGCGGGTTTATTCTGCTGATGACTGGCAATCATATAGACAAGCGGTTAAATTACAAAATAAATTTGCTGATGAATATGTTATTTTAAAAATTAAATAAAAGAGAAGAGTTTAAAGGTTATCCTGTGAAAAGTTTGACATTTAAAGAAACAATAACGACTTTATATTATAGTTTACAAACACCTAATTATTAACCAAATATAAAAACAAAAAAGACGATTAAGAATTTAGAATTTAGATTTAATTTTGACATACAGAGGAATGAATTATTAGTTATTTTGCGACTTAGCGTCTTTGCGTGAAATAAAAAATTGATAACCGCTTAATTATGAACCAATTATAAAAAACAAAAACATGAAACGAATAATTTTTTTATTAATGATTATAGGATTTTATTCTTGTAATACTTTTGATGCAGAGAAATATAAAGATAACGATGCTGTATATTTGAATATGACAAAAGTATATCAGTTAAACGATGATGGTTCAGTGGATTATCATTATTCACATAAATTAAAACTTTTAAGTTATTTGGCAATAAATAGCATTTATGGTGAGAGTTTTATTCCATATAATCCAAAATACCAGACGCTCACAATAAACAATTCATTAACAACCATGGCAAATGGCAAAAGAGTTAAAACTCCGGAGAATGCTTTTAACGAGATACTCCCTCATTTCGCTGCAATTGCGCCATACTACAATAACCTTAGAGAGATGGTTGTTACACATACGGGTCTTGAACGAAATGCAACAATTGATTTGGATTACACCATTCACAGCGAAAAAAATTATTATTCCTATCTTATGGGCAGCGAGATGCTTTCTGAAGGTTCTCCAATAAAAAAATTAACAATAATTGTTAAAGTTCCTATTGACAAAAAATTAAACTATAAGCTTTTTAATTATATGCAAGAACCAAAAATATCAAAAACAAGCTCATTAATAGAATATAAATGGGTGTTTAATGATTTGAAGGCTGTCTCAAAAGAATCTTTTCATACATTACAAACAGAACCAAAACTTAGTTTCTCAACCGCAACTGATTTTCATCAGGCTTTTGCAGGGTTTATTAAAAATAATCCTTTTAATGAATTTAATTTGAATGAGAAAACCATAAAAAAACAAAGTATTCTTTTAACTGCTCTTGAATGTCAAAAAAAGATTGTGAATGAATTTAATTATTACAAAATACCTCTTAAATATATCGAGTTTAAATTTAGAGATGCAAAAAGCGTTTGGGAAAGTAATGGCGGTACCGAGATTGAGAAAACAATTTTATTATTAAATTTGTTAAAAGATAATGATATTGTTGCTGTACCGATTGCAGTCATTGATAGTTGCTTTAACAATAAGCCTTATGTGAATTTGTTAAACATTAATAAATTTCTTGTTAAAGTAATACTTGATAAAGATAAATACATTTATTTGTCTGCCACTGAAATAAACAGTACAGATTATAAATATAAGTTAAGCAATAAAACGGTTGTAATACTTAACCAAGGGAACGATAAAATTCAAACATTTAATGAAAAAAATTACGAAAACAAGTTGTCTTTTATTTCAAATCTAAAACTAATTGATAAAAATACAATTTCAGGAACAATAAATTGTACATTAACAAACGGTGTAAATCCGTATTTTAAAACAGTTAAGAATAATAGTTCTGTAAAAAATATATTTACAAATTTAACTACTGCAAATATCAATAGTTATTCATTAATACAAAACACAGAAGATTCTATTGAGACAACGTATAATGTAACAATCGAAGATGTAAGCAATGAAACAAATTATGTTTTTTTGAAACTTCCAGAATTCAACTTGGGTTTTAATAAATGGAATTTGAAAAGTTTAACACAAAAAAGAGAATCTTCTATGGAACTGCCGTTTTGTATAAATGAAAGCTACAAATATAATTTGTCTATACCTGATAATTTCAGATTAGTTACAATTGACACCATTATTTGTAATAAGAATAATCTTGGAAGTGTTGATATAAAGATTGTTAAAGGAGAAAATAATGTGGCAATTTCTCGTTCAATAAAAATTAATAAAACAAAGATTGATACATCAGAATACGATGATTTTAAGTTATTGATTGACACATGGTTAAATCCAAATAACAAGGAAGTTGTTTTAAAAAGTATTAAAGATTGAACTTCGGCGAAAAGACCTGCCGGATTTTTAAAATCCGGCAGGTCTGTCTTGATTGAAACGCAAGTTGCAAGAATTATTTTTCAGCAGCTTCCCCCGATAAAACAGCGTTATATTTTTTGTTATTGCTTAATATTTTAATAGCCTCGTTTATATCAGGGTCTTTTGATAATGAAGAAGCAACCCTGCCTTTTTGGTAATAATATCTACTTGCTATCTCCTCTTTAAGAAGCTCTTTTATTTCATCTTTAAATGTGATTAAATCTTTATCTTTGTCGTGAGCAAGGTCTTTGTGTAATACTTCAAATTCTTTCGAGACCTTGTCGTAATATTTTTCTTTTTTAGCAATATTTTCTAATTCATCAAGTTTTTTTTCGCTCTGTGTTTTATAATCAAACTTTTTATCTGCAAGAAAAGATATAAAGTTATTATAATTGTCATCGGTAAATTCAAACAATTTTACAGATGCAATTGAATCATGATTGTTTTTATAATCAGTAGCAAAGTCAAAAATTAAATTTTTAATAACTAAGCTAATGGCTATTTTGCTAAAATATTTCTGTTTAAGTTTGATGTCAGGTAAAACACCACCACCATCATAAACTGTTCTTCCGTTTTTTGTCGAGAATTTAGTAATTAATGAATCCGGAATTTTTCCGACACTGCCATCTTCGTTTCTATGTGTGTAATTGAGTGCTTGAATACATCTTCCACTCGGAATATAATATTTGGCAGTAGTAACTTTTAATCTTGAATTGTAGCTGAGTGGTCGTGTTGTTTGAACTAATCCTTTTCCGTAAGTTCTTTGTCCAATAATAACTGCACGGTCTAAGTCTTGCATTGTTCCCGAAACAATTTCAGAAGCTGAGGCAGAGCCGCGATTAACTAAAACTGCAAGAGGCGTTTTTGTGTCAATTGGTTGATACATTGCTTTGTAGGTTTTGTTCCATTGTTTAACTTTACCTTTTGTTGTTACAATTATTTGCCCTTTATCTACAAAGAAATTACAAATGTTTACAGCGTCAACTAATAAACCACCCGGATTGTTTCTTAGGTCAAGTACAAGAGCTTTGGCATTTTGTTTTTCTTTTAGATTAAAAAAAGCTTTTTTTACCTCTTTGCTTGAGTTTTCTGTAAACACATTAAGTTTAATATACCCGATACTATCGTTTAACATTCCATAGTAAGGGACGCAATTTATTTGAATTTTTTCACGAGTAATATTTTTGTCAAAAGATTTGTCAACTCCTTTTCGTTTTAATGTAAGTTTAACTTTTGTATTTGGCTGTCCTTTTAATAGTTCGCTTATGTCTTTTGTTGATTTTCCTTTTGTTGATTTTCCGTCAATTTTGACAATAACATCGCCGGCTTGAATTCCTGCTTTTTGAATAGGAGCATTCTCATAAGGTTCTGCAACTATAACATAGTCTCCATTTTTTCGTATTAAAGCGCCAACACCACCATATTGACCGGTTGTAATAAATTTAAAATCTTCAATTTTTGATTCCGGTATAAAAACAGTATATGGGTCTAATGATTTCAGCATTTCGTCCATACTTGTTTTTATTAAATCGCCGGGATCAATTTCATCAACATAATATAGGTTTAGTTCTCTAAAAAGGGTATAATAAATATCAAGATTTTTAGCTATTTCAAAGTTATCGCTGTCAAAACTTACAAATAAAATCGGAGTAATAATTATGAGTAACGATATTATTAAAAGTTTTATTTTTTTTGAGAATTTTTTAATCTTCATTTTTTTAATTTTATATATTAATGTGTTTATGGCACAGGGTCATAACCATGTCCACCCCAAGGATTACACGATAGGATTCTTTTTATTGCATAAAATCCACCTTTTACCGGACCATGTTTTTTTATTGCTTCAACACTATAAATCGAACATGTTGGTGTGTAACGACAACTACTTGGCGTGATTGGTGAAATTGTATATTGATAAAATTTTATTAAGCCAATAAATATGAATTCAATAATTTTGAATAGGAAATGAATTATTAAGTTCAATATTTTAATTACGTTTTTCATACTCTTTAATTAAACGAGGTAAAATTACAATTATTTTGTTTTTAATATCATTATAATCTAAAATATTATTGCTTTGATATATAAACATAATTGCTAATTGTATTTTTTTTGGGTCAAAATAATCATAAATTATTGATTTGTTTTGCCTATATGCTTCTTTTGTTCTTCGATTTAATAGATTTCGATTAACAGTTCTCTTAATGGTTTTTTTGGGAATGCTTATGCAAATTTGAATAGGAAATTTTGTGATTAACGGTGTCTCAACCCAAATTAATTTAAAAGGATGTTCTGTAAAAGAATGTCCTTTTTTAAATAGGAGTTCAATTGTTTTTTTGCTTGATAAACGTTCTTTTTTTTTTAATGAAAGCATAATAATAAAGGAAAAATTAATTTAGAATTTCCTGTATAACGAGTCCACTCCGAAAAGCGGTTAATCCGTCAGCTGGCGGATAGTTTTCACAGAGAACTCTTTAAATCACAACAATTTGTTACAAATTATAGAATAGAATAAAACCTATAATATTATTGGAGTCAAATATTTTGTGAACAGTTGCAATTATTTTTTTCCGTTTTTATTATATTTTTTAATATACTGATCTAAAGCCATTGTCATTGATGGTGCTTGTGGCATAGGAGCTTGAATATCTAATTTTAAACCTACTTTTTTTACAGCTTTTGTTGTTGTTGGCCCAAAGGCTGCAATTTTTGTGTTGTTTTGTTTAAAATTAGGGAAGTTTTCAAGCAGTGAAGCAATGCCTGAAGGACTAAAAAATACAAGAACGTCATAATTTATATCAGTTAAATCAGACAAATCACTCATTACTGTTTTATAAAGGATTGTTTTAGAAAAATTAATGTTGTTTTTTTCTAATTTTTTTGGAATTTCCGGTTTATGAATATCTGATAAAGGTAAAAGATATTTTTCTTCAGGATGTTTGTTAATAATTTTTAAAAGATCATCGAATTTTTTCTTGCCGCAAAAAATTTTTCTTTTTCTGTAAACAATATATTTTTGTAAATAGAATGCAATAGATTCTGAAATACAAAAGTATTTAAGCTCATCAGAAACATTAATTCTTAATTCCTTGCAAATTCTAAAAAAATGATCAATAGCCGTTCTGCTTGTAAAAATCACGGCAGTGTAATCAAGAATATAAATTTTCGATTTTCTGAATTCTTTTACAGATATTCCTTCTACCTGAATAAAAGGGCGAAAATCTATTTGTAAATTGTATTTTTCTGACAATTCTGTATATGGAGATTTGTCAGTTTGTGGTTTTGGCTGGGAAACTAATATCCTTTTTATTTTCAAAGCTATAATGATTTAGTGAATAAATAATATTTGCTTTTGCTTACTATATATATGTTGTAACTATTTTGTAAATAAAAAGTACAGGAATGATTTCAAGGGCACAAAGGTATAAAAATAAATACAAAAAAGAAAGTCTTATTGAAATACTTATTTGAACGCCTCTTAAAATTCTTAATAAATAAAGTATTGCCAGTATTATAATTGCTGTTTTCATTAATATTACACTAATATAATCAGATGTAAAAGGGATTGCTAATAACAAAGGGAAAAGAATAATTCCGTAAATTTTGTTATAAATAAAAATATTGTGATAATATTCAGCAAACTGCTTTTTAGATAATAAAATAAAATCAAAAATTTTAAATAAAAATAATTTTATAGAATAAATAATTGAAAGTCCACAGAAAAAAGTTAAAAAAGTCTCAAATTCTGTAAAGCCGGTTATTTGTAAATTATAATAATGAAAAATAAAATATCCGATTAGTGACGTGTTTATAATAAATACTATATTTAAAGCAAATGAAATGCGAGTTGACATAATGTTTCGTTCGGCAAACATTTTATTTGCTGTATTGTAACTGATTGTTGCTAAGAAATTTGAAGAAATGAATTTTTTATAAAACAGATTAACCCATGAAAAAAGTGCCAGAGATAATAAAACTACTACAAGCATCCAATCGGTGTGAGAGAAAATTTTTTCGTTTGCTTGTCTTTCCGAATGTGTAATTATATTTTGTGAGTAATTATAATTTTGTTTTGGGTGTTCTGCAATTATTGTGTTTTTTTGAAGTCTTGTTGTTTTTTGATTTGTTTTTAAAACAGAACTATCATAAAAATATGTTTGCTTTAGGTCTGTTTTTTTTTCAACAGGAAAAACATATTTCATTTGTGCTGCATCAAATACAGGCGAGGCTATTGTGTCGTATTGTGTTCCTGAAACAGTGTCGTTTATGTTTTTTTTATAAAGATTAAATCCCTTTTTTATATGTGTTATTCTGCGAACAGGTTTGGGTGTTGTGTCTATAATTCGCTCAGGAATTTCTTTTATTTTTATTCTGCTGTCTTTAATAATTAATTTGGTGTGGGTGTTTAATGTGTCTTGTTTTAAAAAAAAAGAGTCTTGTAAGATGAGAGTATTATGTTTTATTGACGTAGAATCTTGCTGTGTTAAAATTAATGTATTATGATTTTGTGTCATTATTCCCGTCATAAAAATTTGTGCAAATTTAATAAAATATTAAATAAATTTGTAATTATAATTTTAAAACTTGAATTGTTATTTTAATATAGTATTTGTAAGAATAACAGTATAATAATTCGTTAATGCATGAAATTCCTTTATATAAAAGCTGAACGCCAAGTAAACTGCTAATAATAAGCACAATATGGGCAACGGTTGGGTGTATGAATAATTGTCGACTTTAATGTTCAATGCTATGAATCCTTTCTGAAAAGACCGAATAGGTTTGTGGCAATAAAAAAACAGCACATTTAATCCCGAGTACTCAGCGATTTTCTATGTATTATAAATTATATTAAAGGCTTATTTAAACACCTAATAAACAATACATTATAGCTTTAAACACTAATATTAAATATGGCGGTTCGTTGTTAATGATTAAATAAGGTAAT
>JAUVJB010000264.1 GCA_030592465.1 Bacteroidota bacterium
AGTGTTTGATAAGAAAACGTCAAGAACAAGGCTTGCGAAGTCTTAAAAATCAGGAGTTTACTAAAGTAAATGACTGATTTTTAAGACGAGTATAACGCAGTTATTGACGTTTTCTTGCAAACACTATATATAAAAATATTTCTTCTGAAGAGTATTCAAATATAAGATTAAAACCGTTTGAATATTCAAATTCTTCTGTCATACAAGATATAAAACCTGCATTTTTAAAGAGCAAAGAATAAAAATAGTTTGTTATCAAAAAAAATATTAATACATTTACGAGAGTGTTTTAATTGAAACAAAATTAAAATATAATAAATATAAACGGAATAGTCCGTTTATTCTAATGTTATGCCCAATCCCCCTACTTAAAAATTCAGTTGAGTTTTTGAGCTAACGTAGGGCGAAAAATAAAGTAAAAATGAGTAAAACCGAAAAAATATTAACTAATTTAATATAAATTGATTAACTTTAACGTTAGTTGGAATGTATAAAATGAAAAATACCCTAACAATATTATTACTTTATTTCTTGACTTTTTCGACTTTTGCATACTCGCAAAATCCTGACAGTCTAAAAGCCAAATCATTTAATATTACATATTCCATATGTGACTATTTTTCATTAATAACAGCTAATGCTTATAACATAAACTTAGGCTCTGAGATCTATTTGAAAAATAAAAATTCAATATCATTTAACTTGGGTTTAATTAAATCAACTGTTCCATCTGGTGGTGGATTATTATCAATATCTTCTTTAAGTACACAAGGACTTAAAATTCAAATTGAACGTAAGCATTACTTTGGTATATATAAGCTCTTTGAACCAGTTATTTTATTATTTTGGACACATATTTTCCAATACAAATCCCAATCCCTCTTAAATTCAGGCTACTATTATTCAATTCAATCAGCTTTTCAACAGACAGCCACTAAAAGAGAAGGCGAAAATTACAATCAAATTCACAATCCAGATGATTTCTATACTGTTAATAGAACAGTTTATAGAATCAATTTAAAAATCGGTTATCAATGTATAAAAAAGCATGGTTTGACTATTGACAATTCAATTGGACTTGGCGCAAAATACATTTATAGTAATTCAAAAAATTTTTTAATTACATCTAATCAGTGACCACAAAATGAAAAAGATTTTCCTTGGAATAAATTATTTAACACCGGAGCTGGCTTTTATCCTGACATTGTGTATCAATTGAAAATAGGTTGGAGCTTTTAAAATAAATACACAGGACATAGCACGCAGTATATTTAATACCCGTTGCGATGCATGTTTCAAAGTTTTAGCTCTTGTCAAACTTTGTTTTACATTGACAGGAAAGTCTTTAAAATCGGCAAAAAAATACCGCCAAACCGTTGTGTGGCATAAGAAATAATAAAAATGGATATAATTAACAAATTTATATGATTTGATATTTTTAGTAAAGGAAAATATTCATTCACCATTGGAACAATTTTACATTTAATTGTAATCCGTGAAATTTGTGGACAACTTCATGTAATCCGTAATTAAATTTGTAGTTACAGGTTTATTTATTTTTCGCTGTTTCTTGAATTACTATTCTCTTCAGGATATTCAATACGTGTATGATAAATGTTTTTAATTTTACTCTTAAAAATGTTTTTAATTGTAGTAATATCTTTAAAAGTAAGCTCTACATTGTTAAACTGTCCTTCATTTATTTGAGAATCAATAATTTTATCAATTAGTTCGTTAATTGTTTCATCAGTATATACTTTTAAACTTCTTGATGCAGCTTCAACAGAATCTGCCATCATTAATACTGCTGTTTCTTTAGAGAATGGGGCAGGACCCGGATATGTAAATTTGCTGACATCTACCTCTTTATTAGGATATTTATTTATAAATGAACGATAGAAGTATTCAGTTTTTGTTGTGCCATGATGTGTTTCTATAAACGAAATAATTTGATCAGGTAAGCCATGTTTTTTTGCAATTTCAACACCTTTTGTAACATGTTCAATAATGATTTGTGCACTTTTTTCAAAGCTCAGTTTATCGTGAGGATTATTTCCCGGAATTTGATTTTCAATAAAATATTGAGGATTAAATGATTTCCCTATATCGTGATAAAGTGCACCGGTTCTCACGAGAAGAGGGTTGCCGCCAAGTTTGAAAATAGCCTCTTCGGATAAATTTGCAACTTGAAGAGAGTGCTGAAAACTACCGGGTGCTTTTTCTGCTAATTTGCGAAGCAATTCATTATTTGTATCTGAAAGTTCCATTAATGTTATGTCTGATAAAACCCCAAACAGTTTTTCAAATAAATAAATTAACGGATAAGCAGATAATAGTAATAAACCATTGCCTGCAAACCATGCAAAATTATACAAATCAATTTCGTGCAGATTACCTTCTTGTATTATGGCAATTCCAAAATAAACTATACTGTATGAAATAATAACTAAAAATGAAGAAATAAATAATTGACCGCGTCGATGAATTTGTGTTAAGCTAAAAATTGCAACTATACCTGCAATGAATTGTAGAAACACAAACTCAAAACCATTTGGAGCTAAAAAGCCTATCAGCAATATTGTAATTGTATGAATAAATAATGCGAGTCTGTCATCGTAAAAAGTACTAATTATTATTGGTAATATTGCAAAAGGAACAACATAAAGACTTATTATATTTGATTTTATTACCATTGAGGCTGTAATCACAGTTATTAGTACAAGTAATAGTATAAATGTTGTTTTTACATTATTGTTAAGTATTTCTCTTCTAAAATTGTATAGAAACAGAAACAGTACTAATACTGATGCAAATATTAATATTATCTGTCCTAACAAAATTAGATGATAATTAGTTGACGAACCTAATGATTTTTCATACTCTGATTTTAATGATTTTAAAATTAAAAATTTCTTTGTATTAATAATTTCACCTTTTGTAACAATTAATTCGCCGGCTTGTACCATGCCTTTGGTAAGTGAAATATCGTTAATTAAGTTTTGTTTTATTTTGTTTGATGTCTTTTCGTCGTAAAATAAGTTTGGGACAACATAATCGTATAATTTTAATGAATTAAGAAAATCTATTTTTGCAGATGAATTTTTACTAGTCTTGAAATTTTCTTTAATGTTTTGTTTTATATAGTTATAAGAAATTTTTGGAGTAAAAATTTTTGAAACGTCACACTCTTCAGCTACATTATTTTTAATAACTATAATTGAAGATCCTCTTTTTGTTTGTTTTAATATTTCTGAAAACCGGACAACACCATTCAAATAAATATGCTTCAATATGCTGTCGCAATAATTATAATATTCGTTTTTAATTTTATTGTTAGAGAAGGTTGTAAGATGTTTTTTATCAGTATAGTTTTTCCAATTAGTATTGAAATTTTTATGAAATAAATCTAATTGAACTTTTTCTACTTTATTGTCAAATTTAAAATAGGGTTTAAAATTATTATTTATACTATCTTTTTCAAGTTTTAATTCTTTATCAGATTTCTGTATTGCAAAATTAAAAGGAGCAATTAAATTGTCGTGTTTCCATGGTGAGCCTTTTTGAAACTCATAACGAAATTTACCTTGAGTAGGGAATAAGAATAGTATTATGATAATCATTATTACAAAAAGAAATATTTTGAAAGCAAGATTATAATATCTTTTTATGGTGTTAAAAAATTTATTCATCATTAATTTCTTTAAATTAAATTAATTTTTAGAGTTAATATTTTTTATATTTTATCAGTAATAAAATTAGTTTTTTATTACAACAACTCATTACAAATTTATAAATAATTTTTATATATTTTATTCTTACTTTGTTATTACAATAAAATAATGTTTAATTTTTGTTATATTTGACATATTAAAACAAATGCATACTTTGTGCAGTTATATTTTGCACTTCGGCAAACTCAGTA
>JAUVJB010000256.1 GCA_030592465.1 Bacteroidota bacterium
AAAGCAATTTCAATATCTTCGCCTTTTAAATGAATGATAGGGTAAAGTCCTTCCGAACTAATATTTTCGTTTAATAAATCTAATAAACCGTTTTTGGAATAAAAACTTTTTCCGTTAAAATTAAGAGTAAGACCTGAATTAAGAAAAGTATAGTTTTTTATAAGTGTTTCAACATAATCAACAATAAAATGATAATTACCGAACTGTGTGTTGTCAGGAATAAAATTGACAAGTGTCCCGTTAGTTTCGTTAGTATCTTGTAATTGTTCATCTTTAATAATATTTCCTTTGGAAAATTCAGCATTTTTTATTTTTCCTTCACGGAAAGATTTTATACAAAAATATGATGAAAGAGCATTAACAGCTTTAATACCAACGCCATTTAATCCAACAGTTTTTTTAAATACCTTAGAATCGTATTTAGCGCCTGTGTTCATTTTCGACACAACATCAATAACTTTTCCCAATGGTATGCCTCTTCCATAATCACGAATGCTTACTTTATTGTCAGAGATAGTAATATCAATTTTTTTCCCAAATCCCATCATGAACTCATCAATTGAGTTGTCGATAACTTCTTTAATTAGAACATAAATACCATCGTCGCGAGAAGATCCGTCACCGAGTTTACCAATATACATACCGGGACGTTTCCTAATGTGTTCTTTCCAATCGAGTGTACGAATAGTATCTTCTGAATAATTTGCCGGCATAATATTAATTTTTTGCAAATATACTTAAAAGATATGTGTTGTAAAATTTGTTTTATTAACAATAGATTGTGCATAAGTTTGTGATTCGTGTCAAAAGTTGAGATAAAAATTGTGATTTTATAAAACAATTTACTGATTGTGAGCGCATTTAGCTTTGCTACTGTTTATCTGTTATTGGTTTTAAGCATGGGATTTTTTGTTTCAACAATCACTAAAACTCAACAGCAAGCAATGTTTATAGCATGGTTTTTTATGATGCTTTTTCTTTTAATGAGTGGGTTATTCACACCATTTGAGAGTATGCCTATATGGGCTCAAAAATTAATGTTATTAATCCTCTTGCATATTTTATGCGGGTTATCAGAATGGTATTACTAAAAGGCTCAGGATTTGCCGACATAGCACACAATTTTTTCATCATCTTATTTCTATCAGTAATTGTGTTTTCTTTATCAGTTTGGAGATACCGTAAAGTGGCATAGATTTTATTGATTTATTTTTTTACTCTTAAAAATTATTAATAAATTTACATTAATATTATTTAGAACAACTAAATAATATCAACTGCCACAAGTTTATAACCTGTGCTCTTGTTAACTAATTAATAATTAACTAATTATATGAATTTATCTAAACACACAAAACTTGTTTTAATTTTATTTTTTGAATTAATATTTATTTTTTCTGCTTATGCACAGAAAGATTATGAAGAAATTAAATTAAAAGACATTCAGGGAAAGGCAGTAGGAGGTGAAATCGAAACTCCTAAGCAAGTAAAAAGTAAAGCTGTTAACAATGCTAAAATTGAAGCTTTGCGTAAAGCCGGTATTGAAGAAAACATTAATTCATATTCCGATTTATTTAAAACTGAGGAAAGCAATAAATATGAAGAATTATTTATATCTAATGTATTTTCTAATATTAGAGGCAGCGTAAAAGATGTTGAAATACTAAGTACCAAACAAGGATTTACTCCCGAAGGACAAATACAAGTTACTGTTGTTATAAACTGTACAGTAATTAAGTATAATACTAGTTCTGACCTTACCTTTGATGCTTGGATTGATGGTTTTAAAATGTTTTATAATAATAATGAGGCATTGGAATTTACTGTTAAACCTTCACAAGATGCTTATTTTAGAGCTTTTCTTATTACAAACGATGACGCTTATGTGTTATTCCCAAACGATTATGAGAAATCATACCTCTTAAAAAAAGATACTGAGTATAAATTCCCGTCACAAAAAATTGAATATATCTTAACTGCTGAAAAAAAATCAAATGCTCACAGAGTAATTTCTGTTTTATTAAAAGAAGATATTCCTTATACAGACGAAGTTACTTATAAAAACATCACTAAATGGATTTTTAATATGCCACCAAATAAAAGAGTAATTAAATCGTTTGGTTTCTCAGTAGTTAATAATCAAAATAAAGGTGTGAGAGAATAAATTTCGACTTACAAATCACACATATTTTAATTAGTGATTTCAATTTTTTTTTAATTTATCACATTTATTTTATAATCTAAAAATTTTATATAATGAATAATGAAAAAAGAATCGGTGTTATTGGAGGAGGAAGTTGGGCAACTGCCATTGTTAAAATTTTAACCGAAAACCTTACTTCATTAAATTGGTTTATGAGAAATGATGATACTATTGACTATATCAAAAAACATCATCATAATCCCAGATATATTACCGCAGCCGGCATTGAAGTAGGTAAAATAAATTTTTTTAATGATATTAATAAGTTAGTGCAAAATTCAGATGTAATTATTTTTGTAATACCTACAATATATTTAAAAGCTGCTCTTTCTAAACTTAATGAAAGTATAGAAAATAAGTTTGTAGTATCTGCCATTAAAGGTATTATTCCTGATGATAACATGATAGTAGGTAATTATTTTCATAAAAAATATAATGTGCCGCTTAATTCAATTGGTGTTATTTCGGGTCCGTGTCATGCTGAGGAAGTTGCACTTGAGCGTTTATCATATTTAACAATTTCGTGTATTGATGCAGATAAAGCAAAATATCTTGCCGAGAAAATTGAATGCTGGTATATCAAAACAACTATATCTGATGATATTTACGGAACAGAATATTCTGCTGTGTTGAAAAATATTTTTGCACTTGCTGCCGGTATTTGTCATGGATTAGGTTATGGAGATAATTTTCAGGCTGTTTTAATATCAAATGCAATTCAAGAAATAAAACGCTTTGTTGATACTGTTCATCCTATTAATCGTGATATTAATAATCATGTTTATTTGGGCGACTTGTTAGTTACTGCTTATTCACAGTTTAGTAGAAACCGTACTTTTGGTAATATGATTGGTAAAGGTTACTCGGTTAAATCTGCTCAATTAGAAATGCACATGATTGCCGAAGGTTATTTTGCTACTAAATGTATTAAAGAAATTAATAGAAATTTTGATGTCAGTATGCCGATAACCGATGCTGTTTATAATATTTTATATGAAAAAATATCACCTGTGATGGAAATAAAGTTGCTTACCGAAAGTTTAAGATAAGAAAAGGAAGTTTAAAGTTTAAAGTTTAATGTTGAGTTCACTCTGAAAGAGTTGTGTTCACAGTTTCACAATTTCACAGTTAAAATAATGAAAAATATAAATTTAAGTATTGAAAATGTTTACAAATTTGTTTCAAAAGAGGCAATTTTGCAATATAAAGATGAAGTAGAAAAACAGCTAAAATCATTATACCATAAATCAGGAAAAGGAAATGATTTTCTCGGTTGGTTAAACCTGCCTTCATCAATCACACAAAATGAAATAGATGATATTCAGAATACAGTAAATAATCTTAGAAATAAGATTGATGTTGTTGTAGTAATAGGCATTGGAGGTTCATACCTTGGAGCGAGAGCTGTTATTGATGTTCTTTCAGATAGTTTTGGCACTTTTAAGAAAAAAAATGATAATCCGTTAGTCGTGTTTGCCGGACAAAATATTAGTGAAGATTATTTGTTTGAACTTCGTAATATGCTTAGCGACAAGTCGTTTGCGGTAGTTGTAATATCAAAATCAGGTACAACAACCGAGCCTGCTATAAGTTTCCGATTATTAAAAGCTGATTTAGAAAAACGATATGGCAAACAAGAAGCTAAAAACAGAATAATTGCAATTACCGACAAAGAAAGAGGAGCATTAAAGCAATCATCTGATAAAGAAGGATACAAAACATTTATTATTCCGGATGATGTAGGAGGGAGGTATTCTGTTTTAACTCCTGTTGGATTGGTGCCCATTGCTTTTGCAGGATTTGATATTAAGCAATTGATTGAAGGTGCAAAAGTTATTGAAAAAGTAAGTGATGTTGATATACCTTTTGAACAAAATATTGCCGCTGTTTATGCTGCCACTCGAAATGCTTTATATTCAAACGAAAAGAATATTGAGATTATGGTTAATTACAATCCGAAGTTGCATTATTTTGCCG
>JAUVJB010000099.1 GCA_030592465.1 Bacteroidota bacterium
ATTACCTTATTTAATCATTAACAACGAACCGCCATATTTAATATTAGTGTTTAAAGCTATAATGTATTGTTTATTAGGTGTTTAAATAAGCCTTTAATATAATTTATAATACATAGAAAATCGCTGAAGCATCGGGACAAATTTGGTGTTATTAAAAATCCCAAATTTTTTGGGATTACTTAATCGTCAGAAAAAGTATGAATTTTTCGGGTTAATTGATTAATTTTACCACATAAAAAATAACAGGTAAATGGAAATGTTACTAAATATTATTCCAATAAACAAATGGTTTAAACAATTAAACAGCAAACCTGTTATAATTAGTGGCCCATGTAGTGCAGAAACAGAACAGCAACTTTTGGATACAGCAAATGCAATTAAAAAAATTGGTAAGGTGCAAATTTTCAGAGCCGGAATTTGGAAACCTCGCACACGTCCGGTAGATTTTGAAGGTGTTGGTGAAAAAGGCTTAATCTGGTTGAAAAAAGTTAAAGAACAAACCAATTTATTAACAACAGTTGAAGTTGCAACACCTGAACATATTGAAAAATGTTTAAAATTTGGTGTTGACATTTTATGGATTGGTGCACGCACAACCTCAAATCCTTTTTCAATTAATGAAATGACTCAGGCTTTGAAAGGTGTTGATATTCCTGTAATGATAAAAAATCCTATTAATCCTGATATTAATCTTTGGATTGGTGCTTTAGAAAGATTTAACAAAATCGGAATAAAAAAATTAGCAGCTATTCATCGCGGGTTTTTCCCTTTTGAACTTACTTCGCTCAGAAATATCCCTAAATGGGAAATGCCAATTGAACTAAAAAGTAAATTTCATAATCTTCCTGTAATATGCGACCCAAGTCATATTGCCGGCAATAAAAAATATATTTATGAAATTTCGCAAAAAGCACTCGACTTAGATATGGACGGACTAATGATTGAGACTCATATTAATCCTGCAAAAGCATTAACCGACTCAAAACAACAAATAAAGCCTGAAGAACTTAAATTATTACTCGATTCTTTGGTCATAAGAACAGCTAATCCCAACAATTTTAATTTTATTAATTCAATTGAAAAATATCGTGAGCAGATTGATTCTATTGACACACAACTAATTGAATTACTTGCTCAAAGAATGAAGATTGTTGAACAAATAGGCGTTTATAAAAAAAATAAAGATGTTACAATTTTGCAACTGTCACGTTGGGAAAAAATAATTAATTCGCGAATAAAATTTGGAATAAAACAAGGGCTTTCCAAAAATTTCATAAAAAGATTGATGCAACTTGTACATAAAGAATCTATTCAAAAACAAAATGATATAATGAATAATTGATGCCTGCACGAAAACTCAATATTTTTGTCATTGCGAGGAAGGTTTACCCTGTGAAATGCGAAGCAATTTTGCAAGGTGAAATTGCGAAGCAACATTTAACAGGGAACGACCGAAGCAATCCATTGATTTACAGATTGCTTCTTCGCCAGCTGGCGGATCGCAATGACGAATAATAATAAATGACTTAGTTTTCGTTCAAGCACTATACATTTTTAAATTAATTAATTTTAATTACATTTGCCTTTCATGTTTTTGAATACTCTCAATTCTATTAATTTTTTAGGGCTTTGCAACTATAAAATATATCGGATTAAACACATTTTTAAAAATTAAAATAAAAAGAGGAATATATTATGGGAATTAAGATGCGTCTAACTATAATGAACTTTTTACAATTTTTTGTATGGGGTTCATGGTTGATTTCACTTGGAGGCTATATGATTGTAACCTTAAAATTTACAGGCGGACAAGTAGGCAGCATATATGCAACAATGGGGATTGCCTCATTATTTATGCCGGCTTTGATGGGAATTATTGCCGATAAATGGGTAAATGCTGAAAGAGTTTTTGGTATGAGTCATGTTATAGGAGCCATCTTGCTATTTTTTGCGGCTCAAGCTACTGATTTTAGCTCAATGTATATTATTATGCTATTAATCTCAATGTTTTATATGCCGACAATAGCACTTGATAATACTGTTTCATATAGTGTTTTGGAACAAAAAGGTTATAATATAATAAAAGACTTTCCTCCAATACGAGTGTGGGGAACTATTGGTTTTATAACAGCAATGTGGGTTATTGATTTTGCACAATGGACTGTTAGTCCCATGCAATTATATGTAAGCTCGGTAGCTTCATTAATTTTAGGAGTATATTCTTTTACAATGCCTAAATGTCGCCCCGAAAACAGTAGTAAAGGAGGTTCTTTCTTAACTGCATTGGGCTTAGATGCTTTTGTGTTATTTAAACAACGTAAGATGACAATATTTTTCATCTTTTCAATGCTTCTTGGTGCATCACTACAAATAACCAACACTTTTGGCGAGCCGTTTCTTCATGATTTTGCTGCAGAATTTGCAGATTCTTTTGCTGTTAAACACCCCGGTATTTTGATGTCTATATCACAAATGTCAGAAACTTTATTTATTCTTGTCATTCCTTTCTTCTTACGCAAATTTGGTATTAAAAAAGTAATGCTTTTGAGCATGTTTGCTTGGGTATTACGTTTTGGATTATTCGGACTTGGGGATCCTGATACCGGCTTATGGCTTCTTATTTTATCTATGATAATTTACGGAATGGCATTTGATTTCTTTAATATTTCAGGTTCATTATTTGTTGAAACAGAAGCTAGCCCCAAAATTAGAGCAAGTGCACAGGGATTGTTTATGATAATGACCAATGGTTTTGGCGCATTTATGGGTGGCATGGGAAGTGGCTGGATTGTCGATCATTTTACTGTAAACGGAGTTAAGGATTGGCAAAGTATTTGGTTTACTTTCGCAGCTTACTCCTTAGTTGTAGGAATTGCTTTTATGATATTTTTCAAGTATAAACATAATTCTAAAGCAATGGAAAAATTTCAGCATTAAATAGAACGTTAAAATTATACAACACCCTGCCAGCCTTTCAAAGGCTGGCAGGGTTGGACAAATGACATCCGTTAAGCAAATAGTTTTACCCAATTATTAACAGCTGAAAAAATTATATACATAAAAATTATTAAAGGTATAGCTGCTAATTTAAAAATTACAATTATAGCAATTGCAAATATTAAAAAAATATAACGAATTTTATTATCACTGAATTTTAAGTTTTTAAATTTAAAAGAAAACATCGGGAATTCTGCTACCAACAAATACGATTGAATAAATATTAACGGAATAAGAAAATAAACGTTTAGAATTAAATTATGGAAATAAGCATAATTATTACTCGATAAAATCAATGGCAGCGATGCAATTAACAAAGCATTTGCCGGAGTTGGCAATCCCACAAACGAACTCGTTTGTCTTTCATCAACATTAAATTTTGCTAAACGCAAACCGGAAAAAACAGCAATCAATAAAGGCGACACTAATATTAATATTTGAGAAAAATTAATTGTATGTAAATCAACAAACCTAATATCGTGAAACATAATTTGTTTTAATAACGAATATAAAATTACAGACGGAGCAAACCCAAAGCTGATAAGGTCAGATAAAGAATCAAGCTCTTTACCCATTGGCGAACTTACCTTAAGTAAGCGAGCACTCATGCCATCAAAAAAATCAAATACGGAAGCTAAAATTATAAAAGCTGCCGCATAAAGTAAATAACCTTCAAATGCTAATAAACTTGCAATACTTCCTGAAAGTAAATTTAACGATGTAATGAAATTCGGAATATGACGAATGATTTTTTTTGACCTCTCCATTTGAAAAAGAATTAATATAAAACAATAAATTGCACAAATTTAAGTTAAAAATATAGTTTATATACAATTTTATATTTCTTTTTGTTCACTTAAATTTATACTGTTAAAAGTCATAAATTAAGTTTTATTAATAAAAAAATATTACCATTCACCAATTAAATTTGAAATTTATCAATAACAATAATTATATTTACGCAAACAAATTATTTTGTTCAATATGCAGATAAGAATTCAATTAATTTTATTTATATTATTTATATCAAATATTAGCTTTTCACAAACAGCACCAAAGTACAGCAACGAATTTCTTTCAATAGGTATAGGTGCTCGTGCACTGGCAATGTCGAATGCAACAGTAGCAACTGCTAACGATGCTTATGCAACATACTGGAACCCTGCCGGTTTAACATTAATAAACAATGACCTTGAACTTGGATTAATGCATGCCGAATATTTTGCCGGCATTGCAAAATATGATTTTGCCGGTGCTGTATATAAAATTGATGATTTAAGTTCTGCCGGTTTTTCAATTATTCGTTTTGGTGTTGACGATATCCCTAACACTTTGGAATTAATTGATAATGACGGTAATATCAGATACGACCGTATAAAGTCGTTTTCAGTTTCCGATTATGCTTTTTTATTTTCATATTCAAAGAAATCGAAAATTCAAGGTTTGCGATATGGCGGTAATATGAAAATTATTCGTCGTAAAGCAGGTGAATTTGCCGGAGCTTGGGGTTTTGGTTTTGATGCTTCGGCACAATACGATTATAACAAATGGCAATTTGGAATTTTGGCTCGTGATGTTACTTCTACCTTTAATGCATGGAATTTTAATACTGATGAGTTAGAAGACGTTTTTGTTTTAACCGGTAATGAAATACCTGAAAATTCAATTGAGATAACTTTACCAAAATTTATTCTTGCAGCTGCACGCAACTTTACCTTTTCTGACAAAATAAAAGGCTTAGCCGAGCTTGACGCTGATATATCAACCGATGGAAAACGAAATGTGCTTGTTAAAAGCAATCTTTTTAGTATTGACCCTCATTTAGGCGTTGAAATCAGCTATAAAAATATAATTTTTTTACGTTCGGGAATTGGAAACATTCAAAAAGAACCTGATTTTGACGGCAAAAAAGATCTGACTTTTCAACCCAATATCGGTTTAGGTATAAAAATTAAACGTCTTACTATTGATTATGCTCTTACCGACATTGGGAATCAGTCTATTGCTCTTTATTCTAATATTTTCTCATTATCATACTCAATTAATAAAAATACAGAACACTAATCTAATTTTATAGGTTCTTTCTTAATTTGGGTGGGTAATAAAATTTTGCTTTGTGTTATTTTATATTAGGATTAATAAATTCCAATTTTAAATCATTAGTAACAAGATAAGCAATTATTATTAATGTTTAGTTTTAATGCAATGTCATTTAATTAAGAATATATCAGACTAGCACCATCCGTTAGCTAACGGATGGTGCTAGTCTGATATATTCTTAATTAAATGACATTGCATTAAAACTAAACATTAATAATAATTGCTTATCTTGTTACTAATGATTTAAAATTGGAATTTATTAATCCTAATATAAAATAACACAAAGCAAAATTTTATTACCCACCCAAATTAAGAAAGAACCTATAAAATTAGATTAGTGTTCTGTATTTTTATTAATTGAGTATGATAATGAGAAAATATTAGAATAAAGAGCAATAGACTGATTCCCAATGTCGGTAAGAGCATAATCAATAGTAAGACGTTTAATTTTTATACCTAAACCGATATTGGGTTGAAAAGTCAGATCTTTTTTGCCGTCAAAATCAGGTTCTTTTTGAATGTTTCCAATTCCCGAACGTAAAAAAATTATATTTTTATAGCTGATTTCAACGCCTAAATGAGGGTCAATACTAAAAAGATTGCTTTTAACAAGCACATTTCGTTTTCCATCGGTTGATATATCAGCGTCAAGCTCGGCTAAGCCTTTTATTTTGTCAGAAAAGGTAAAGTTGCGTGCAGCTGCAAGAATAAATTTTGGTAAAGTTATCTCAATTGAATTTTCAGGTATTTCATTACCGGTTAAAACAAAAACGTCTTCTAACTCATCAGTATTAAAATTCCATGCATTAAAGGTAGAAGTAACATCACGAGCCAAAATTCCAAATTGCCATTTGTTATAATCGTATTGTGCCGAAGCATCAAAACCAAAACCCCAAGCTCCGGCAAATTCACCTGCTTTACGACGAATAATTTTCATATTACCGCCATATCGCAAACCTTGAATTTTCGATTTCTTTGAATATGAAAATAAAAAAGCATAATCGGAAACTGAAAACGACTTTATACGGTCGTATCTGATATTACCGTCATTATCAATTAATTCCAAAGTGTTAGGGATATCGTCAACACCAAAACGAATAATTGAAAAACCGGCAGAACTTAAATCATCAATTTTATATACAGCACCGGCAAAATCATATTTTGCAATGCCGGCAAAATATTCGGCATGCATTAATCCAAGTTCAAGGTCATTGTTTATTAATGTTAAACCGGCAGGGTTCCAGTATGTTGCATAAGCATCGTTAGCAGTTGCTACTGTTGCATTCGACATTGCCAGTGCACGAGCACCTATACCTATTGAAAGAAATTCGTTGCTGTACTTTGGTGCTGTTTGTGAAAAGCTAATATTTGATATAAATAATATAAATAAAATTAATTGAATTCTTATCTGCATATTGAACAAAATAATTTGTTTGCGTAAATATAATTATTGTTATTGATAAATTTCAAATTTAATTGGTGAATGGTAATATTTTTTTATTAATAAAACTTAATTTATGACTTTTAACAGTATAAATTTAAGTGAACAAAAAGAAATATAAAATTGTATATAAACTATATTTTTAACTTAAATTTGTGCAATTTATTGTTTTATATTAATTCTTTTTCAAATGGAGAGGTCAAAAAAAATCATTCGTCATATTCCGAATTTCATTACATCGTTAAATTTACTTTCAGGAAGTATTGCAAGTTTATTAGCATTTGAAGGTTATTTACTTTATGCGGCAGCTTTTATAATTTTAGCTTCCGTATTTGATTTTTTTGATGGCATGAGTGCTCGCTTACTTAAGGTAAGTTCGCCAATGGGTAAAGAGCTTGATTCTTTATCTGACCTTATCAGCTTTGGGTTTGCTCCGTCTGTAATTTTATATTCGTTATTAAAACAAATTATGTTTCACGATATTAGGTTTGTTGATTTACATACAATTAATTTTTCTCAAATATTAATATTAGTGTCGCCTTTATTGATTGCTGTTTTTTCCGGTTTGCGTTTAGCAAAATTTAATGTTGATGAAAGACAAACGAGTTCGTTTGTGGGATTGCCAACTCCGGCAAATGCTTTGTTAATTGCATCGCTGCCATTGATTTTATCGAGTAATAATTATGCTTATTTCCATAATTTAATTCTAAACGTTTATTTTCTTATTCCGTTAATATTTATTCAATCGTATTTGTTGGTAGCAGAATTCCCGATGTTTTCTTTTAAATTTAAAAACTTAAAATTCAGTGATAATAAAATTCGTTATATTTTTTTAATATTTGCAATTGCTATAATTGTAATTTTTAAATTAGCAGCTATACCTTTAATAATTTTTATGTATATAATTTTTTCAGCTGTTAATAATTGGGTAAAACTATTTGCTTAACGGATGTCATTTGTCCAACCCTGCCAGCCTTTGAAAGGCTGGCAGGGTGTTGTATAATTTTAACGTTCTATTTAATGCTGAAATTTTTCCATTGCTTTAGAATTATGTTTATACTTGAAAAATATCATAAAAGCAATTCCTACAACTAAGGAGTAAGCTGCGAAAGTAAACCAAATACTTTGCCAATCCTTAACTCCGTTTACAGTAAAATGATCGACAATCCAGCCACTTCCCATGCCACCCATAAATGCGCCAAAACCATTGGTCATTATCATAAACAATCCCTGTGCACTTGCTCTAATTTTGGGGCTAGCTTCTGTTTCAACAAATAATGAACCTGAAATATTAAAGAAATCAAATGCCATTCCGTAAATTATCATAGATAAAATAAGAAGCCATAAGCCGGTATCAGGATCCCCAAGTCCGAATAATCCAAAACGTAATACCCAAGCAAACATGCTCAAAAGCATTACTTTTTTAATACCAAATTTGCGTAAGAAGAAAGGAATGACAAGAATAAATAAAGTTTCTGACATTTGTGATATAGACATCAAAATACCGGGGTGTTTAACAGCAAAAGAATCTGCAAATTCTGCAGCAAAATCATGAAGAAACGGCTCGCCAAAAGTGTTGGTTATTTGTAGTGATGCACCAAGAAGCATTGAAAAGATGAAAAATATTGTCATCTTACGTTGTTTAAATAACACAAAAGCATCTAAGCCCAATGCAGTTAAGAAAGAACCTCCTTTACTACTGTTTTCGGGGCGACATTTAGGCATTGTAAAAGAATATACTCCTAAAATTAATGAAGCTACCGAGCTTACATATAATTGCATGGGACTAACAGTCCATTGTGCAAAATCAATAACCCACATTGCTGTTATAAAACCAATAGTTCCCCACACTCGTATTGGAGGAAAGTCTTTTATTATATTATAACCTTTTTGTTCCAAAACACTATATGAAACAGTATTATCAAGTGCTATTGTCGGCATATAAAACATTGAGATTAATAGCATAATAATATACATTGAGCTAAAATCAGTAGCTTGAGCCGCAAAAAATAGCAAGATGGCTCCTATAACATGACTCATACCAAAAACTCTTTCAGCATTTACCCATTTATCGGCAATAATTCCCATCAAAGCCGGCATAAATAATGAGGCAATCCCCATTGTTGCATATATGCTGCCTACTTGTCCGCCTGTAAATTTTAAGGTTACAATCATATAGCCTCCAAGTGAAATCAACCATGAACCCCATACAAAAAATTGTAAAAAGTTCATTATAGTTAGACGCATCTTAATTCCCATAATATATTCCTCTTTTTATTTTAATTTTTAAAAATGTGTTTAATCCGATATATTTTATAGTTGCAAAGCCCTAAAAAATTAATAGAATTGAGAGTATTCAAAAACATGAAAGGCAAATGTAATTAAAATTAATTAATTTAAAAATGTATAGTGCTTGAACGAAAACTAAGTCATTTATTATTATTCGTCATTGCGATCCGCCAGCTGGCGAAGAAGCAATCTGTAAATCAATGGATTGCTTCGGTCGTTCCCTGTTAAATGTTGCTTCGCAATTTCACCTTGCAAAATTGCTTCGCATTTCACAGGGTAAACCTTCCTCGCAATGACAAAAATATTGAGTTTTCGTGCAGGCATCAATTATTCATTATATCATTTTGTTTTTGAATAGATTCTTTATGTACAAGTTGCATCAATCTTTTTATGAAATTTTTGGAAAGCCCTTGTTTTATTCCAAATTTTATTCGCGAATTAATTATTTTTTCCCAACGTGACAGTTGCAAAATTGTAACATCTTTATTTTTTTTATAAACGCCTATTTGTTCAACAATCTTCATTCTTTGAGCAAGTAATTCAATTAGTTGTGTGTCAATAGAATCAATCTGCTCACGATATTTTTCAATTGAATTAATAAAATTAAAATTGTTGGGATTAGCTGTTCTTATGACCAAAGAATCGAGTAATAATTTAAGTTCTTCAGGCTTTATTTGTTGTTTTGAGTCGGTTAATGCTTTTGCAGGATTAATATGAGTCTCAATCATTAGTCCGTCCATATCTAAGTCGAGTGCTTTTTGCGAAATTTCATAAATATATTTTTTATTGCCGGCAATATGACTTGGGTCGCATATTACAGGAAGATTATGAAATTTACTTTTTAGTTCAATTGGCATTTCCCATTTAGGGATATTTCTGAGCGAAGTAAGTTCAAAAGGGAAAAACCCGCGATGAATAGCTGCTAATTTTTTTATTCCGATTTTGTTAAATCTTTCTAAAGCACCAATCCAAAGATTAATATCAGGATTAATAGGATTTTTTATCATTACAGGAATATCAACACCTTTCAAAGCCTGAGTCATTTCATTAATTGAAAAAGGATTTGAGGTTGTGCGTGCACCAATCCATAAAATGTCAACACCAAATTTTAAACATTTTTCAATATGTTCAGGTGTTGCAACTTCAACTGTTGTTAATAAATTGGTTTGTTCTTTAACTTTTTTCAACCAGATTAAGCCTTTTTCACCAACACCTTCAAAATCTACCGGACGTGTGCGAGGTTTCCAAATTCCGGCTCTGAAAATTTGCACCTTACCAATTTTTTTAATTGCATTTGCTGTATCCAAAAGTTGCTGTTCTGTTTCTGCACTACATGGGCCACTAATTATAACAGGTTTGCTGTTTAATTGTTTAAACCATTTGTTTATTGGAATAATATTTAGTAACATTTCCATTTACCTGTTATTTTTTATGTGGTAAAATTAATCAATTAACCCGAAAAATTCATACTTTTTCTGACGATTAAGTAATCCCAAAAAATTTGGGATTTTTAATAACACCAAATTTGTCCCGATGCTTCAGCGATTTTCTATGTATTATAAATTATATTAAAGGCTTATTTAAACACCTAATAAACAATACATTATAGCTTTAAACACTAATATTAAATATGGCGGTTCGTTGTTAATGATTAAATAAGGTAAT
>JAUVJB010000021.1 GCA_030592465.1 Bacteroidota bacterium
ACATTAGGTAAAAAATATTTTTTCGAGTTTAAATACTATCTGCAAATATGCAGACAGGTAGGATTATATCCTTAATCTAAAGGAATTATTGTTCTTCTATTAGAAAAAATTGTTGCGGAGTTGCTGGTATTATAACAAACTATTGAGAATGTGGAATATTTTTACTAATTTTGTAAAAAATTTAAAAAATGGAAAAAACTAAAGTTTTATTTGTATCTCAAGAAATTACACCCTACTTGCCGGAAAATGAAATGTCAGCAATAAGTAGATATTTACCACAAGGGATTCAAGAGAAAGGTAAAGAAATTAGAACATTTATGCCAAGATATGGATGCATTAACGAAAGAAGAAATCAATTACATGAAGTAATTCGTTTATCGGGAATGAATTTAATTATTGATGATACTGATCACCCATTAATAATTAAAGTTGCATCAATTCAAGCAGCACGAATGCAAGTATATTTTATTGATAATGATGATTACTTTCACAGAAAGTTTGTATTAACCGATGAAAACGGCAAATATTATGACGATAACGATGAAAGAGCAATATTTTATGCCCGCGGGGTAATTGAAACAGTAAAAAAATTACGGTGGGAACCTGATATTGTGCATTGTCATGGATGGTTTACAAGTTTAGTACCTTTGTATATAAAAAAAGCTTTTAAAGATGATCCGTTATTTGCTAATTCAAAAGTAATTTATTCAGTTTATAATGACGATTTTAGCAATAAATTTAACAGTTCGTTTAAGAAAAAACTTAAAGTTGAAGGAATTACTGATAAAGATGTAGCCACACTAAAAATTGCTAACTATGAGAACCTAACCAAACTAGCTATTAAAATGTCTGATGGTGTAATAATTGGCAGCGATGACCTAAATCCTGATATTAAAAAATATATTTTAAATTCAAAAAAACCAATTTTAGAACATCAATCAAAAGAAGAATTTGTTGATTCTTATTCGGATTTTTACGATAATTTACTCAATAATTAACAAGCATTAAAAATCAAAAAATTTTGACACGTAATCTTTTAAAAAATTTATTAATCATCAGCATTATTGGACTAATTGCGTTTAGTTGCAATGATGATGCCAGCATGATAGGACTTGAAATACAGCCTAATTCTGACAAAATTGCTGTTAGCTATGATTCAATAATATCAATTTCAGCATACACACTATATGATGATTCAATAATACATCAAAATCCAGCCTATTGTTTATTGGGTAGTTATGTTGATCCAATTTTTGGCAAGACAAAAGCAGAATTTATTTTTAGGATGAAGCCACAATATTCTTATGAATACTCGGACAGTCTTACTGCAGATTCTCTTGTTATATACTTTAAATATCAGAGCTATTATGGGGACACTTCAACACCTCAAAAAATTAAAATTTTTGAATTAACCAATAGCGTTAATATAGATTCTTCTTATTATTCACAACTTCAAATGGAAGATTATTATAATAAAGATTCAATTCTTGTAAATACAACAATCACACCAAGACCTTATGATTCTCTTCCATTATCCATTAAGTTACCAAAAGAATTGGGACAAAGGTTTTTAAACGACACTTCTGCATTTTCAAAATATGCTACTTTCACCAACTTTTTTAAAGGATTTTATGTAACCACAGATCAAGTTGATGCAGGAGGAGCAATATTAAGTTTCAATCTTTCTTCAACATCATCAATTATTAAACTTTACTATCGCAGTCCATCTGACACTGCATCTAAAAGTTTTGATTTTATTGCTGATTATTATAATCGATACAACTTGTTTAATCACGACTATTCAAACTCAACAATAAATCACATTGGGGATTCTACTTATACTGACAGTGTTATTTATATCCAGCCAATGAATGGTTTGAAAGGGGAAATATTTATTCCTGATCTTTCAGCTTTGATTAATCAAGATCTAATAATAAATAAAGCTGAGTTAGTTATCGAAACTGAAGATTCTCTTATCACACAATCTGATATTTACAAAATACCTGCCGGACTTACAATAAAAGGAATTGATGATGAGGGGAAAACTATTCCTCTACCCGATTATATAAAATCAAGTTCAACAGGTTTGTATTATACTTCACAAACCTATGACTATGACACAAAGTCGTATAATTTCATAATAACCCACCATTTCCAAGATTTAATTAGTCAAGGAAAAAACAATTGCAGTTTTTATATTTCTACTCCAAACAGCAATTATTCTACAAACAGAGTTGTTCTGAAGAGCACAAGTCAAACAAACGGAATAAAATTATTAATCATATATACAAAACCATAAAAACATGTGTGGAATCGTTGGATATATAGGTGATAAAGAAGCTTATCCTGTATTAATAAATGGTTTAAAACGTTTAGAATACAGAGGATATGATTCTGCAGGAATTGCTATTATAAATGGTGATACACACATTTATAAATGCAAAGGCAAGGTTAGTGATTTAGAAAATTTCGTAAAAGACAAAGATATTTCCGGTTCAATAGGAATGGGACACACACGATGGGCTACTCATGGAGAACCCAATAATGTTAACGCACATCCTCAAGAATCACAGAATGGTCATTTCGTAATTATTCATAATGGAATAATTGAAAATTACGCTCGTCTAAAAAAGCGATTAGAAGACAGAGGCTATACTTTTAAAAGCCAAACAGACACAGAGGTCTTAGCTAACCTAATTGAATATATTTACCTGAAAGGTAAAGTAAGTAGTGAGATTGCAGTACGTTTAGCTTTGTCTAAGGTGATTGGCACTTATGGTATAATTGTATCATGCAAAGAAGAACAAAACCAATTAATTGCCGCACGGAATGGAAGTCCATTAGTTATCGGCATAGGAAAAAATGAATATTATATTGCTTCTGATGCCACGCCAATTGTTGAGTACACAAATAGTGTAATTTATTTAAATGATAATGACGTTGCAATAATAAAAAAGAATGAACTTACATTAAAAACGATTCACAACGATAAACAAATTCCTAAAATTCAAACTGTAGATTTAGATATTGGAGAAATTGAAAAAGGTGGTTTTGAACATTTCATGTTAAAAGAGATATTTGAGCAACCACGTGCAATTTTAGATACATTTAGAGGAAGATTGGCTCCTAACAAAACAGATATTTATTTAGGTGGGCTGTATAATGTTATGCCAAAGCTAATTGAAGCCAAACGAATAATAATTATTGGTTGTGGAACATCATGGCACGCCGGTTTAGTTGGCGAATATCTAATTGAAGAATATGCAAGAATTCCTGTTGAAGTTGAATATGCTTCAGAATTTAGATACAGGAAACCTGTTATTTATAAAGATGACATTGTAATAGCAATAAGTCAAAGTGGAGAAACCGCTGACACCTTAGCCGCAATTAAATTAGCAAAAGAATCGGGAGCTTTAGTTCTTGGCATTTGCAATGTTGTGGGTTCAAGCATACCAAGAATGACCGATGCAGGAGTTTACACTCATGCCGGTCCGGAAATTGGTGTTGCATCTACAAAAGCATTTACCGCCCAAGTTACAATTCTTACAATGATGGCAATGTTGCTTGGTAAAAAACGCAATGTTCTTTCTCAAGAACAATATGAAAACCTAATTACCGAATTAACAAAAACACCTGATAAGATTAACTCTATACTAAAACATAGTGAAAATATTAAATCTATAGCTGCAAAATATAAAGACGTTACTAATTTTTTATATTTAGGCAGAGGGTATTTTTTTCCTGTTGCTTTAGAGGGTGCATTAAAACTTAAAGAAATTTCATATATACATGCAGAAGGTTATCCTGCAGCTGAAATGAAACATGGTCCTATTGCTTTAATTGACGAAAAAATGCCTGTTGTTGTTATTGCAACAAAAGATAAATCGTATGATAAGATTGTAAGTAATATTCAAGAAATTAAAGCCAGAAAAGGTGTTGTTATTGCTGTTGTTACCGAAGGCGATACTATTATTAAAAATTTAGCAGATCATGTTATTGAAATACCAGATTCCGCACAAGCTTTAGCACCATTAATAACTGTTGTCCCGCTCCAGTTAATATCATATTATATTGCAGTAATGAGAGGATGTAACGTTGACCAGCCAAGAAACTTGGCAAAATCTGTTACTGTTGAATAAGACATAAATTACACAAATTAAATCCAACTAGCGCAAGCGTCCTCGCTTGTGCTTTTATTGTTCCAACAAAATTTCCCAATTTTCAAAATCTCAAAGATTTAGAAAATTTATTGTAACGAGTTCCGCAAGTCTTCGGATGACTATCAATAATTTTAAGAAAACCTTTTGTGTCAGCCTTTAAAGCTATTTGTACTAAACATAAATTATTGTGTTGAATAAAGCAATTATTATTGTAATCTCTCAAAATGCAATACAGCGTTTAAAATTTTAAATGGTATCAAAATTTAAAGAGTTTTATTTAACAAGTTTCCTTTTTTTATCAAATCAATTAAATATTTATTATTAAGGCTTTTTTTCAGAAGCTCAATATGATGCTGATTATGGGTGTCTGAACCAACAAAATCGACCATATTGTTTGTGATTAATTTTTCTGCAATTTTCCTTGCTTGTGCAGAATATCCTCCAACCAACGAATTAATATTTATTTGCAACAGAACTCCTCTGGTTTTTAAATCATCATATGCCTTAAAATCATTATACCAATAAGTGTATCTTTCGGGATGAGCCAGAACCGGAGTATAACCGAGAGTCTGCATTTTAAAAATCACTTCTTCAAGAACTTGCGGTTTATTATAAAAAGGTAACTCAAACAACAAATAATTGCTGCCAAAAGTTAACATTTTTTCATTGCCTAATTTATTCTGAAAATCATAATCAAGATAATACTCAGCTGCTACATCTATTTCAACATCAATATTAGCTTGTTTTACGGCATTTCTTAGTAGTAGCAAACCCTTATTAATTTTCTCTGGCGTGTTTTGATAAAAATCACTAATAACATGAGGTGTTATTATTAATTTTTTAAACCCTAAATAGTTAAGCCCTTTTATTAATTGCAAAGACTGGTCTAAGGATGCAGCACCGTCATCAATTGCCGGAATTAAATGCGAATGCACATCTGTTACTAAATCTGAGAAATCAGACAATTTGTTATTTTTACTAAAAAATTCTAACATGCTAAATATTACCTTTTTATATATTGATTTTCATAATATTTCTCATATTCACCTGAATTAATATTATCAAGCCATTTTTGACTGTTCAAATACCAATCAACAGTCTTTTCCATACCTTTTTCAAAACTCACTGAATGCTGCCAACCTAACTCGTTTTGCAATTTAGATGAATCAATAGCATAACGCAAATCATGGCCTGCTCTATCTTTTACAAAAGTAATAAGCTTCGCTGATGTTCCCAAAGGTCTATCTAACTTATTATCCATTATTTCACATAATTTATGAATAAGATCAATATTTTTCCATTCGTTATTTCCTCCAATATTATAAGTATTGCCTAACTTGCCTTTATGAAAAATAATATCAATAGCCCGGGCATGATCTTCAACATAAAGCCAATCACGAATATTTTCTCCTTTACCATAAATTGGTATGGGCTTATTGTTTTTAATATTATTTATTGCCAGAGGAATTAATTTTTCAGGAAATTGGTTATGTCCATAATTATTTGAACAGTTTGATATTACAACCGGTAGTTTGTATGTATTAAAATAAGCACGCACTAAATGGTCTGAGCTTGCCTTTGAAGCTGAATAAGGACTTTTGGGGTCATATTTTGTTTCTTCTGTAAAAAAACCTTCGCTACATAGAGCACCATAAACTTCATCGGTTGAGATATGGTAAAAAAGCCTATCTTTTGTATTATCTTTCCACAAATTGCGGGCTGCATTCAATAAGTTTACCGTACCAATAATATTAGTATTAATAAACTCCATTGGGTTTAAAATCGACCTGTCAACATGCGATTCTGCTGCAAGATGAATTACCGCGTCAAATTTATATTGTTGAAAGACAGAATCAATAAATTCACTATCTGTAATATCTCCTTTAACAAATTGATAATTATTTTTTGTATCAATATCAGTTAAATTCTCAAGATTTCCCGCATAAGTGAGTTTATCCAAATTAACTATTTTGTAATCAGGGTATTTGTTTACAAATAATCTGACAACATGAGAGCCAATAAATCCTGCTCCTCCGGTAATAAGAATAATTTTTGACATATATTAGTTTATAAAGGTTGTAAGTTTAATGTTATAAGTTACACACAATGTCTTGTCTATACTATTTATTATATAAATTTTTTTTATAATATTTTTCCCAGTTCCAAGCAGACAACAAAGCATCATCAAGGGTTTTTTCAGCTTTCCATCCTAATTCTGAATTTGCATATTTTGTGTCGGCAAACACTTGCTCCACATCACCTTCTCTACGATTAGCAATTTTATAATTAAGTTTTTGTTCTGATACTTTTTCAAATGTATTAATAACCTCAAGTACAGAATTGCCTCTGCCTGTACCTATATTAAAATATTCATAGTTTCTTTTACCATTATGCAATAATCGTTTTATTGCAATTATATGAGCTTTTGCTAAATCAACAACATGAATATAATCACGAATACAAGTACCATCCGGTGTATTATAATCATCACCAAAAACACTTAATTGTTTTCTCACGCCTATAGTGGTTTGTGTAATTAATGGTATTAAATTATTTGGCACACCAAGAGGCAACTCGCCAATTAAAGCAGATTCATGAGCACCAATGGGATTAAAATATCTTAATGCGATAGCTTTAAACGATTTATTGGCTCTTGTTGTATCACGAATAATTCGCTCTGAAATTTGTTTTGTATCTCCATAAGGTGAATTTGCTTCTTTTATTGGCGATTGTTCGGTAACAGGCAACTCATCGGGCTGTCCGTAAACAGTACACGATGATGAAAACACAAAATTACTAACATTGTTTTCTTGCATTGCCTGTAACAAATTAACCAACGACACAAGATTATTATGATAATATTTTAAAGGCTTTAAAACAGATTCGCCAACAGCCTTATAAGCAGCGAAATGAATAACTGCTTTTATATCAGCATGTTTTTTAAAAAAATCGTTTGTCTTTTTCGCATCACACAAATCAAAATTTTCAAATATTGGACGTTTACCCGTAATTTTTTGAATACGTTCAAGAACATCTTTATTCGAATTTGATAAATTATCAATAATAACTACCTCAAAACCATTGTTTTGCAACTCAACAACTGTATGAGATCCAATATATCCGGTTCCTCCTGTTACTAATACTTTGTTTGACATTAAAAATTATTTTTTATGACATATTTTATGCAAAGATAATATTTACAGCTAATTAAACATAACGTTTTTATTAATGATATATTTTTTGAAAAATAAAAAATGAACATTTATTGAATTAAATAAGTTTTTTTGTAATTTTGTTATATAATAAAAAATAAAATATTGGAACTAAGTAAATATATAAAAGAATTACTGTTTTTTTACGACTGCGTGATTATACCTGATTTTGGCGGGTTTGTTGCTAATTATCATCCTGCAGAAATTAATGATGCTCAAAACTCATTTAGACCACCAAAAAAAGATATCCTTTTTAATAAAAATCTTATTTATAACGATGGGCTTTTAATCAACCATATAGCTTCAAGTGACAAAATAAGCTATTCTGAAGCAAAGAATATTACTTATGAGTATGTACAAAACATTATATATAACCTTGAAACCGGAGAGAATGTAATTTTTGACGGGATAGGAATTTTTTATTACGATAAAACACAAAATTTACTTTTCGAACCCGAACTTTCAACAAATTATTTAATTGATTCTTTTGGTTTATCATCTTTTCAGTTTCCTGCTATTAATAATGATTTTCACAAAAAAATAGAGGCTCAATTTAAAAACAAAGGGGCTATAAAAAAAGTTGTTAATAATCGAACTACAAAGCGAATATTAATTAGCATACCAATTATTGCAGCACTCGCTATAATTCCATTAAAAACAGATTTATTAAAAAACATGAGTATTAACTTTTCAAGTTTTAACCCTGTAAACAAAATTGCGCAAGAAACAATAACGACAAATAATAATCCACAACAACAAGTAAAGATAATTAATGTTCTTGACGAAAGCACAAATAAACGCAACGCCTTGTTTTATGGGGAGAATAAGGAAACAAAAATTCTTAAAGAAGTAAAAAATATTAAAAAATATTATTTGATTGTAGGCAGTTTTAAAAATATATTAAATGCTAAAAACCTAAAACAACAACTTATTAAAGAGGGTTTTAATCCCGAAATATTAAATAACAACACTCAATATAGAGTTTCTCTTCAGCATTTTGACAATAAAAATGCGGCTTTAAAAAAACTCTTCAAACTAAGAAATCAAGATAATAAATCAGTTTGGTTATTAACAAAATAATTCAACCCTGTTTCAGTAATAAAGAATTTCTTTTTAATTAGTGTCTGAAAGAGAATTCTAAAATTCTGGACATTCGTGATTATTGCAATAATATATTATTTTATGGATTGAATATATTGCTAAATTGTTTTATTGTTAAATTGTTCTATTGTTATTGTTAAGATATAAGGGTAATTATTATAACAATTTGACAATTTAGCCATTTAACAATCCGCCAGCTGGCGGATAATAAATTTTCATCTATTTTAAGTATAGTACACGTTGCAGAATTTTCGTACAATCACTAATTATTAAAATCACGCAATTTAATAGCTGTTAATATTTTTTTTGTATATAAAGGGAAATCATTATTCATAATCCAGTTATAATAACTTGGTTCTTTTTTTAAAATATCCTCAACAGGTTGTCCTTTATGTTTCCCGAAATTAATCACTTCAACTCCTTTTTCGTTATAAACAATTCTACCTGCGAAATCAACATTTTTAGTTTGAGAAGAGAATTCACTTAGTGCATCAACATCATTAACAATTGGTTTTGTAGTTACTCCATCTGCATTTTTGTATTCAACATCTTTATACATATCAAGTTGTGCCTTAAACACTTCATACGTGGCAATGGTATCTGCTTCGGCGCTATGAGCTTTTGTTAAATCTTTATTACAGTAAAATTTATAAGCGGCTATCAGTGTTCGTTTTTCCATTTTATGAAAAATTGTCTGAACATCAATAAATTTTCGTTTTTTCATATCGAAATTAACATCTGCCCTCAAGAATTCTTCAACTAATAAAGGCACATCAAATTTATTTGAATTAAAACCTGCAACATCACAACCTTCAATAAATTTTGCTAATGATTTTGCAATTGATTTGAATGTTGGAGCATCTTTCACATCTTCATCTGTGATATGATGAATCTTTGTAGATTCTTCTGAAATATGTATTGTTGGATTTATGAGTTTCGTTTTAATTTCCTCTTTTCCATCAGGAAAAATTTTTACTATTGATATCTCAACTATTCTGTCTTTAACTACATCGAGACCTGTTGTTTCAAGGTCAAAAAATACTATTGGTCTTTTTAATTTAAGCTGCATTAGTTAGGGTTTATAAAGTTAAAAGTTTAATTCTACTTAGAAAAGTTTTTTTTGCCACAAAGACCTGTCTGCGTGCGAGCCCGCACAGGCAGGCATAAAAATTAAAACGTTGGAAATAAGCATTTTAGCAATCAAAATCAATACAAATAAAATATTACACAACCTATAATTTTGTTGTATGACTTAAATACTTTCTAAATATATGAGTTTGTTCAAAAGAACCCGCAAAGTTTCTTCTGGCTAATCCCTATGCTTTGGTACAGAGTTATTCGTTAGATTAATAGCAAATTAACAAAACCTTGGAGGTTTATAGTTTTTATACTGAACTCATATATGGAATTAATATTGGAATTAATTTTACTCAACAGGCTTAAGATAAATTTGTTTTTCAATTATTTGGTTAGCATCACTCTCTGTAATATTCAAATCTTCTTCATATCCTTGCTTAGCACCATCAAATTTTACTTCAAGTTTATATTTCCCGGGATATAAAGTCATGAACACTTGTCCTTCTTCAACATTATATCTGGCATAAAGATTACCAAAAATATCATAAACAGTAACAAAAACCTTTAAATAATCGCTTGTATAGGGAACAAAAGAACTCGAAGTCCCAACAAAAATTGATGCCGTAATAATTGCAGTTTGTTGAGAAGCATCACCATAAGTAATGCGATAAATATCAAGATTGCCAAAACCTTCTTTACGATTTGCAGCTATATATGAATATTTTTTATTGTCTTTATTAATAATAGAAATCGTTTTATCATCGAATGGTGTATTTATTGGATAACCTAAGTTACGAGGTGCAGACCATTGTTTTGTCTCATCATTATAAAAAGATGTAAACAAGTCATAATCACCTATACTCTCATGACCTTTTGATGATAAATAAAGAGTTTTACCGTCAGAGGAAATATTCGGATAATTATCGTCATACTTTGTGTTTATATTAGTTCCCATATTTTGAGGTTCGCTCCACTGACCTGCGGGATTTTTTGTAACATAATAAATATCAAGCCCTCCATATCCTCCGGCACGATCGCTTGAGAAGTATATTGTATTCCCATCTGCTGTTATTGATGCTCCTTTTTCAATACCTTCAGTATTAAATGATAATTTATTTGTTTCTTTAATATATTTACTGCCTTTTTTATCTGCAATCTGAATATCATTTGAGGCATAATCACCATCTGCATGTATCAATAATTTACTTCCGTCAGCAGTTAATCCGACAATATCTTCGTTATCAAAGGTATTTATTGAGAGTTCATGTGATTTCTCCCAAATGTTCTTCTTTGATTTGCTCATATAAATATCTGAAATATAATTCTCAAATTCTTTTATATATTTTCTATTTGAAGCATAAACAAGATATTGCCCGTCTTCTGTAACATAAGGATTATAATCATCAAATTTAGAATTAACTGTAGAGTCTAATCTTTCGAAAGTTACATTCTTTGGTTGGTTCATAATCTCCAAAGCATAATAACACATCTCAATTAGTCTGTCACATTTTTCAATTACTTCGTCATTTACTCCGGATTGTTTATAATTATAAAAAGCTTCAACAGCTTCGGTAAAACGATATGAATACATATACTCTCTGCCAAGATAGTAATAAGATAGGCGTTGAAAATTATTATGACTTATAATAAATTCGAAATATGGTATGCCGGCTGTTTTGTCAATATTTGTTTCTGTATAACAAACACCTATTCGATAATTATAGGTCATGTTTGTTGCATCACTCATGTATAGCTTCAAATAATTCTCCAGCGCAAATTCATAGTCTTTATCTCTGAAACTATTCTCTGCATATTTTTTTACTAAAGAAAAACTAATATCATCTTCTTGAGCAAATATATTATTAGTGGTAAAAAAAATAATAATTGTTAATAAGAAAAAAACAATATTAGATTTAATTTTTTTCATCGACATTAAAATATACTACATTATAAATTATTAATAATATACAAAAATAATTTATTTATAAAATAAAAGAAGCATTATACAAAAAAAAAAAGAGAAATCAATAAAATTTCTCTCTAAATTTTTAATATTTAAAAAATTAACAGTTATGCACTAAGCATCATAGGCATTAATAACATAAGAACATCTTCATCATTATTTTCTTTATCAAGAGGTACTAAAATACCGGCACGTGAAGGGTCTGATAACTCAAAAACAACATCAGAAGATGATAAATTTGATAAAATTTCAACTAGAAAGACCGATTTAAAACCAATTTGCATTCCTTCTCCTTCATATTGACAATTAATACGTTCAACAGCAGATATTGAGAAATCAATATCTTGAGCAGAAACAGTTAATTGATTTGCAGTAATCTCTAATTTAACAAGATTACTTGCTTGATTTGAAAAAACAGAAACTCGTTTAAGAGTATTATAAAACTCAATTCTATCAACAATTAATTTATTAGGATTATCAGTAGGTATAACAGTTTCATAATTTGGATAATTACCTTCAACTAAACGACAAACTAATTTATAATCATCAAATTCGAAGAAAGCATTTTTATCGTCAAATTCAACTTTAACTAATTGTTCGTCTCTTGGGATAATATTTTTTAAAAGAGAAGCAGGTTTTTTCGGCAAGATAAAAGAAGAAGTAAAATCAGCCTTAACGTCAGATCTTCTATACCTGACTAATTTATGGGCATCGGAAGCTACAAAAGTTAAATTTTCAGGTGATAACTCAACTAATACGCCATTCATTACAGGACGCAATTCATCATCGGCAGTAGCAAAGAGTGTTTTACTAACTCCATTTAACACAACCTCTGAATTAACTTGAATTGAATTACTTTGCTCTTCTTTTATAGTTGGTAACTGCGGAAAATCATCTCCATTTTGTCCTACAACACTGAATTTCCCATTTTCTGACAGAATATCAACTTTTAAAGTTTCTGTATTAATATTAAATGTTAATGGTTGTTCTGAAAATTCTTTTAAGATATTTGTTAATCTTTTTGCATCAATTGCAATCTCACCTTTACCTGAAAAATTTTCTAATTCAATTGTTGAAATTAGAGTAGTCTCCAAATCTGATGCAGTAACAATTAGCTTATTCTCAGACAATTGAAACAAAAAATTATCAAGAATTGGCAATGTGTTTTTTGAACTTATAACTCTACTGACCGCTTGTAAGTGGTTTAAAAGTACTGTGCTTGATATTACAAAATTCATAATTATGTATTTTTATTTTCCCCAAATTTACTACTTTTTTTTCTTTTTTATTATTTTTTTGTTAAAAAATAATCAATATTCTTTAATATTGAATCAAAAACATAGTATTGTGTAAAAACCATATCTTGATCATTATTAATAAAAGCATACATATTATCGGGATCATATTCAATTTCATTTCCTTTTCCGTTAGTTTGCATTTCACTCGGCTTATTATATGTTTTAACTGTTTTTTTATTCCCGTTAATATCTTCGAGTGTAATGATATAAGCCGGTTGACATGCTAACATTGAATCTTTTTGCTGTTTGTTAAAATTTGTAACAAACTTGTTGAAGTTTATTCTTCTAAAATAAGACAAATAGTGTTTTACAGATAATGTGTCAAAATTTGCAACATTTTGATTTTTAAAATCATGCAACTCAAATTTATTATTTCCTAAATATAATATTTTAAACGATTTCCCTGATTTTGTCGGGATATTAACCGTAACAGAAGAAATGTCGTTAAGACTATTGTTAAAAATTATTTGAGAACGCCAGTCATTAATATTGGTAAAATATCGAGTTGAAAGATAACCTCTAAAGCCTTGTATTTCCATAATAAAAGGGCACGATGAATTTTTCAAAAGCATATAAGTGCCATACTGATCCTGTGTAGTCCCACCAACATAATAAGTTTTAATTAAGTCATCATTTTTATATATCTCAATTTTTGTTGATTTTACGGCAAGACTTTTAATAGTATTATCTTCGGCTGCTTTTGGAACAGGCGATTTTACTCTAACTCTATTTATTGTTTTTAACAAAAGATTTATTACGTCGCGACGGGCAACATATTTATTATTTACTGTCCAGTGATTATTTTGACGTTCTAAAGTAATTTGGTTATTTTTTTTATCAACCAAAAATATTTTGGTTATTGATGCAGTATCTTCAACTGCAAAGTCGCGTAATTCCTTTTTTATTGTACTATGCGAATTATTTAGATAAAAAAATAAAGCAATAACAAATAAAGCTATAACGATAATAATTGTAGATCTGTTTTTTTTCATGTTTTTATATTTTAACAAGATAAAAGGCAAAAGTAACATTATATGGTTTAAGTTACAAACTTAAACCGGTGCGGGTTTTTATTTACTGACACAATCATTTAAATGACTATAATTCTTAATATTTTAACTTTTAACTTTATGAACTTTAACTCTTGTATATTTTCGTTTTCTCAATAAAATAAATATAATACCTAAAATAATAATAACGAGAATTGGCAAAATTGTATTAATTATCTGCCATTTAAGACGCTGATTATTTATTTTTGTTTTATCTAATAATCTTAATTTTATATCACGGGATCGTACCTGCATTAAATCTGAATTACCTGTCAAATAATCAATTACATTTAAAATAAATTCTTTATTGCCAAAGGTCTGACGAGTATATCTATCATAACCGAGAGGATAAGGAATCGTTTTCTTTCCATAATGACGAACTTGATTTTTAATAATATCACCGTCTGCAATCACAATCATTTTGGTATTAACACTTTTGTCTTTAAATGCAATATCTTTACTTTCGATAATATCATCAGTTAATCTATTTTTAAATACTGATTGAAATTGTCCTTCTAACAGAACCGCAATCGGCACATTTGACTTATTAAATTGTCGTTGGTCAGGTTCTTCGTTTACCATCTCAAGGCTAATTCTTGCCGGAGCATTAATTATTTTTGTGTATTTTGAAGTGCTGAGTAAAACAGTTTTTTTTATTGCAGGATCATTACCAACAGTATCAATACTACTCACAAACTCAGTCTTAATTAAATTCAAATTTTTTGTAATAGGATTAGTATTTGGTGGTTGAATTAAAGGAAAAAACAACCATGGTGATGGCGTGAATTTTGGTTGTGTCCCAACAATTGCAGTATTCACAGGAATTAGGGCACATTGAATATCTTCAATTAAATTTGGATTTATTCTAACTCCATACTTAAATAACTGATCTTCAAGATTAATATTGTTTACTAAGGCGAGAGTTGAACTTGAATAAGCGAGACTATCCATATCAGTTTTCACTAAATCTATTAACCACAAAACTTTACCTCCATTCATAATAAACTGGTCAATAATAAATTTGTCTTTTTCATTAAAGGCAGAATCAGGTTTAGCAACAATAATCAACGAATATAAATTATTGTTTAAACTATCTCGCAAGCTATTTAATTGTCCATTAAGTCGCACTCTTTTCACATTATAAAATTCTGTTAAAGAGTTAGTAATATCGGCAACACTATTTTTATCAAGCTCTCCTTGCCCTTCAATAAACGCTATTTTTGGTTTTATGCTTGTTGTTATTTTTTTAATAGCATTTGACAGGTTATATTCAAGTTCTTGAGTTGATTCATTCAAATTTTGCTCAGGAGAAACACCAATATTATTGTTAAGAATATTTTCAGCTAACTCATTCCCTTTATAGCTAATTATTACACCCGGGAATATTATCTTTTGAGATGTTGTTCCGTTCTCGTCTTTATAATTCAACTTTGTTGGCAGCAAACCTTTGTCATATAACTGCTTATATATTTCATTTCTTGTCTTTCTATCGTTACTCTCAGAGGGATTGATAAACTCATATTCGATATTGTTTTTTGAATACGCTCTAAATTCATCTAACATCTCTTTTGTAGATTTTTCTAATTGCTTAAATCCGGGGGGTAAATCTCCATCTAAATAAACTTTAAAATAAACAACATCATTCAGGTTTTTCAACATTTTTTTTGTCGGTTCTGAAATTGTATAACGTTTTTCTGATGTTAAATCAATTCTTACAAAAATAAATGAAGAAATATAATTAATTAGAACTATTATTATTAAAGTTAATATTAGCTGTATAATATTTTGTTTTTTTACTTCTTTTCTTTTCATCATTAAATTTTGATTATCTTAAACGCCGGTTTAAATTTGAAACATAAACCATATAAAGACACACAGCAGTGCGTCTCTACTTTATAAATTTTCAATCTCCGACACTTCCATGTACTTCGTACTCCGGAAGGTCTCAACTTTACGACCTTTTAATCCCGAAGTATCGGGATTTCGCCATAGCTCAACTTTTAACCTCTTACCACTTTCTGCTTTGCAAAACTATTTTAGTAAAAAGCAAAAACGCTATAATAACGCTAAAAAAATAAATAACATCACGAGTATCAATAACACCTCTACTCATCGAAATATAATGTTCGTTAATACCAAGAGCAAGAATAAATGAGCTTATATTTTTGAAAACACCGAGTGAGCTAATTGTATCAAATCCGATAAAAAACATAAATGAAGTTACAAGAGCGAGAATAAATGATATGATTTGATTTTCGGTTATTGATGAAGAAAAAATTCCTATTGCTGAATAAATACCGGCTAAAAAAAACAATCCGATATATGAACCCCAAGTACCTCCAACATCAATATTTCCAACCGGACTTCCTAATAAATAAACAGACAAAAAATAAATTAAGGTTGGTAATATTGAAAGCAATACAATTATTAGACCTGCAAAATATTTCGATAAGATTATTTGAGTATCAGATAATGGGCGAGTAAATAACAACTCTATTGTTCCTGATTTTTTCTCATCGGCAAACAAACGCATAGTAACTGCAGGCACTAAGAACATAAAAACCCATGGTGCAATAAAAAACAAAGTATCAATATTCGCGTATCCATTATCTAACACATTGAACTGACCGGGAATAATCCACATAAAAAGGCTGTTTGCCAATAAAAAAACTATAATAACAATATACCCGATTAATGAACTGAAAAATACGCTTATTTCTTTTCTAAACAATGTAAACATTCTATTTTATTTTTGATAGGCAAAATTAATCTATTTTTTTTAAAACCTCTAAAAAAACGAACGTTTAAACTTTGAGTCCTTTCCGAAAAGTCTTTTTTTTGCCACAAAGGCACCAAGACATCCGCCAGTAGTCGGACACGTTCGCCAGCTGGCGGATTGAAAATAAACTCTTTATGACTTATTATTTTAGTAGCATTTCTTTTTATTTTACTTTTCGGAATGGACTCAACTTTACATTTTATTTTATTAAACAATACTAAAAAAGGCGGGAACAAACCCGCCTTTGAAAACTAAAAAAGAATAACATTAATTAATAACAACTCTTTTAACTTTAAACAACGGACCTTTATTAATTTTCAAATAATAAATGCCTTTAGGTAAATCGGAAACATTAATTTCATCTTTATAAATTTTAACATTATTAACAACTTTACGGTAAACAAGCTGTCCTTGAATATTAATAAGTTCGATAACCAAATCGTCATTATTATCGCTGTTTAACAATAGTTTAAATACTCCTTTATTCGGATTAGGGAATACAATAAATTTAACATTATCTGCATGTTGTTGCGATATTCCAAGAATATTGACATAAGCTGTGTCAGAACCTTGACAACCATTTTCATCAGTAACTATAACTGAATAATGACCGGTATGTATAGCAACCATTGTTTGTTGAGTTGTACTATCAGACCACAGATATTCAATAAATCCGGAACCTGCGTCAAGAATTACAGAATCAGCACTTTCGTAATTATCTCCAATATCAACTGTTGGTAACGGGTTAACAACAACACTAACTGTATCGATGCTCGAAGTTGAAGTAGAATCTGTAACGGTAACTGAATAAGTACCTGCTTCTGAAACTTGAATATCTCTATTAGTATTACCGGTTGACCATTGGTAAGAAACAAAACCTTCACCTGCATCAATAGTTGCCGTATCACCTTCACAAATAGCTTTATCTGCTCCGAGAGAAACAACTCTTACACCTTCAACATTAACATCGGTACCTGTTGCAGTAATACCTCCTTGTGTAGTTACAACAAAAGAGACGTTGCTTGTTCCGTATCCGTCAAGAAACTCAAAAGTAATATTGGTAATCACCCCGTCTCCTGTAGTATCCTGATGATTAATTCTAGTTAAACCAATAAAAATTGTTTGTTTCACAGAATCGAGTTGATAGAATGCTAATAAATCATCTCCATCTGTACCTAACCAACTTTGATCCAAATCAACTTTTGTTTTACTAAATATTATTCCTTCACCTCCTTTAACTTCAATTTCATATCCTATGGCATAAATATCAGATGTTGCTTTACTTGAAGGTGGGCCAAGTCTAACTCTGGCTCTATGAGCACCTACTTTTGTGCTGTCCCATTCACAACTCAAAATCCAATCTGAACCGGCTTTAGAATCGGGTTGATAATAATGACTGTAAGCAAAATTCTCTCGAATGGCAAGTGTGTCAATATTATTAATTATTCCATCGCCGTTACAATCGCCATATTTATTATTTGTACCATCGAGCTGATAAGTTGACCAATTTTGACTAAACTGACCAATCCACAGTAATGAAGCGACTACACGTTTTGGTCCTGTTAAGTCATAATTTAAACCAATAGTCATAATATCGTAATGATTGGCTTCGAGGTCATTATTAGCATCGCCGGGCCATACACAAGAGAATAAACAAGGATTAGCAAGCGCATTACCAATTCTGACATCATTACAATACATTTTAGAAACACCACTTGCAGAAACAGTTGTTAAACAAACTGCATAATAACCGGTATCCTGATAAGTGTGAGCAGGATTTTCCTGTTCTGAAGAATATCCGTCACCAAAATCCCAGTTATAAGATGAAATACTACCAAGTGATTTGTTTTTAAAATATGCTGTGCTTGTAACAGAATCTGCCAAATAAGTAAAATAAGCAGTGCTGCTGTTTGAAACATCGCCAATTGCAATAAATTTACTAATTGACTGCTGGCTTGTGGCATTTGCAATAGTTAAACTAACTCTATAATATCCCGGTTCTGAATAAGTGTAAACAGGGTCTGGTCCAAAACCAGCCTGCGAATTATCACCAAAGTCCCAATACCAAGATATTGGATTACCATACGATTTATCAGAAAATGTTACTTCCAAAGTAGTGTTGTTTGGATAATAAGAAAAATCTGCTTTACACTGTTCGTTTCCACTTTCAATAAAAACAATTTTATTACGTGTGTCAAAGCAATTAGTTGTTGTATCAAAAACAGCAAACGTAACATTATAATATCCCGGATTTATATAAGTATGTACAGGATTGAGTTGATTACTATTAAATCCGTCGTCGAAATCCCAGAACAAATTAGTATATGAGCCAACGGCATTTGCAGTAAAGTTCACTGTATTACCTTGTGTATAGAAATTAAACCTTGCGTTACAATTTTCCTGTGTTGTATCAATAACAAAAATTACCTTACCATAATTAGACAAGCAATTAGATTCTGCATCATAAGAAGTAAGATTTACAAGATAATAACCTGAGTGAGCATAAATATGAGTAGGATTCTCTTCATAAGAATATCCCCCATCATCAAAATCCCAGAAATAATCGGTTATATCTCCTTCAGAAGTATTAGTAAAGTAAACAGTATCAGCTTCAGAATAAAATTCATAATTCGCATTACACATTGCTTGTGTTGTATCAATAACAACTACAACTTTGTAAAACTCATCCATACATCCGCTAAGGCTATCGTATATTGATAACACAACAGGGTAATAATCAGGCTGTTGATAAGTATGCAAAGGATTTTCTTCGAAAGAATAACTACCATCACCAAAATCCCAAAGGTAATTTGTAATGTTGCCTACAGAAATATTTGAAAAAGAAACTTGTTGATTATTTAATCCATAGGTGAAATTAGCATGACATGCAGTATGTATTGAATCGACAACCATTAATACTTTGGTTAATTCATCCATACAACCGGATGCATCGTCATAAATAGATAATGTTACAGGGTAATAATCCTGATTGTAATAATGATGAGAAGGATTTTCTTCATAAGAATAACTACCATCGCCAAAGTCCCATAAATGATTTGACACATCACCTTGTGAATTGTCAGTAAACGAAACATCAAGTCCCTCAATAAAATAAGAAAAATCAGCATTACACGTTGCCTGAGAAGTATCAACAACAATTACAGTTTTACAATACTCATCCAAATCATCTGATGTTGAATTGTAAATTGACAGACATACATTATAAAATCCGGGTTCATCATAAGTATGAACAGGGTTTGCAATATATGAATAATAACCATCGTCGAAAGTCCACAGATAATTAGTAATATTCCCCTGTGAGTTATTTGAAAATGTTACTTCTCTATTATTGGCAAAATAATTAAAGTTAGCATGAAAAACAGTTGTAGTATCACCAACTATAATCTCATCACAAAAATCATTCATACATTCGTTTCCTGAATTAAAAACAGTTAAGCAGACATTGTAATATCCGGGTTCTGAATAATTATGAACAGGATCTTTTAAATAAGAATAACTATTATCACCAAAATCCCAGTAATAATCTGTAATGTTTCCGAGTGATGTATTTATAAATTCTACATGTAAAGCATTAATTACATAATCATAACTTGCATTACAAGCTGCAACAGTATCGTTAACAAGAGCAACTGTATTACAAAACACATCGCTATACCCACTAATAGAATCAAAGACAGTTAAACAAACATTATAAAAACCATAATCATTATAATAATGCAGGGGATTTCGTACATTTGAGAAAGTGTTATCGCCAAATTCCCATTGATAATTAGTTATGTTATCGCCAAACGATTCATCGTAAAACTGAACAGACTTATTCGACATATCGGGGAAGTAGCTAAATGCAGCACTACACGTGCCGGGTGTATATTGTACATATATATTTTCCTGATTTGTTGAATAACCACAACCATTAGTAACTGTTA
>JAUVJB010000030.1 GCA_030592465.1 Bacteroidota bacterium
AAAAACGGAACAGGAAACAGTATAGCATTTAATACTACAAATCCACCTAATAATAATCAAATTACACCAAATATGTCATCAGGAGAAACAACTATTGCAATTCAAGATTTTGAAACTACTCCCGCTACACCAACATTAAATTATACAACAACAACCGGTTCTTATGTTGCCATTACAGGAAATTCCGGTTCAGGTGACAGACCGGCAAGTACTGCATGTTATTTAAGCTCAAACACATCTTGGAGAACACAAAACTCAACTGTTACAAATAGTTTTGATAATATTGATATTTCGAGTTATCAAAATGTTTATATTCAAATTGGATTAGGAGCGTTTTCTATTGGCTCAAACGGGAATGGAATGGAGAATACTGATTATGTAAACTTTGAGGTTAGTACTGATAATGGTACTTCATGGTCAAGTGAAGTGAAAATAATTGGTAATAGTAATGCTTGTTGGTCATTTAGTGCAACCGGTGAAGCAACAATTACTTTTGACGGAGATAATACTCCAACTCAATATCAACCTGCTGGCGGAGGATTACGAACAACAGACGGTTATAGCAAAATTGAAATAAATATTCCTAATGCGAATAACCATGTAAAATTAAGAATAACAGTAACCAATAATGCTACAAACGAGAGTTGGTTAGTTGATGATGTCAAAATAGTTGGCACTGCTGTTGTATCCTCAACCAACACCGACAATTTCCGTTCATGTACAAACGGCAGTTACAATACTCAGGCAATATGGCAATCATCATCAGACAGTGCAAACTGGTTTAATGCTACTTTAATCCCTGATGAAAATGCAAGCTCTCTTGTTATAAGTGATTATAATAATATTTCTTTAAGTAACGATGTTACTGTGAATAATTTAAGTCTAATTGGCGATGGTTTATTATCAATGGGAGCAGACAGTCATACAATAACATTAGTGGGGGATTTGAATGTTGCTTCCGGAGCAACTTTTGATTTATCACGAAACGGCACTTTATTAAAATGTTCGGGTGCAAATGCACAAAATATTTCCGGAACAGGCACATTCTCTATTTATAATTTTGAAATAAATAAATCATCGGAAAATGTTACATTAGATAGAGATGTTACTATAAATAACGAATTAACATTAACAACAGGAAATATTATTACCGGCTTAAACATTTTAACCGTTGACAATGATGCAATAAATGCTATTTCAGGATATGGAACAAATAGTTATGTTAACAATTTGAAAAGAAAAATATTATTGTCAGGTGGTTCTTATGATTTCCCTGTTGGTTCTGATTATTATGAATTAGCAAACATTGATTTTACCAGCATCACGTCATCGGCAACGCCATATATTACTGCGTTGTTTAACAAGACAATAACAGGAAGTGCGCCAAGTATCATATTTGACGGCACACCTATTAATGAGTTGTTGAATACCGGCTTTTGGACAATAACTCCAACAGATGTAAGTACTGTTAATTATGATATATCATTAACATCAAGAGGACAAACAAACGGAGGAGCATTTGCAGCTCAACATATTCACTTGAAAAGAAATAATGCAATTTCACTATGGAGTGCTTCTGACGGTACTCACAATAATGGAGACCAAACAGGAACAGGAACAAATCCTATTACCGCAATAAAACATGGCTTAACAAGTTTTTCAGATCATGCAACAGGGAAAGGAGATAATGTATTACCAATTGAGTTAGTTGACTTTAAAGCAAGCCTTGTAAATAATAATGTTGAACTTTGCTGGACAACAGCATCAGAAATTAATAACGATTATTTTACTGTTGAACGGTCAAAAGATGCTGTTCATTTCGAACTTGTTGATGTTATTCAAGGCGAAGGAAATTCTAATAAAGTAATTAAGTACAAAGCCACAGATTATTCTCCTTATCAGGGTATCTCATACTATAGATTAATGCAAACCGATTTTGACGGCAAATATTCATACAGCAAAATTGCAAGTATTAATAATGTTAAAAATTACAACTTTTCAATTAATAAATTATTTGTTGATAAAAATAATATATTACATATAAATATTGTTAATCCTGAAAAAAGACAGTTTGCAATTGAGATTTTTGATATGATGGGAAGAGTTATATTACAACGAGAATATGCGTCAGAAAATAATCAATTGTTGTTTAATTTTAAATCAAATCAATTACACCAAGGCATTTATAATATTATTATTTATAATTCAAAAGTTAGATTTAATAAAAAATTTATTATTGATAAATGAGATTAGTTAATAGTCAGGGCTTGACTTAAACCGTTCATTATAGCTCAAGTGATTGATATTTAAGCAGTCAAACCCTGACCTGCGGATTCTATGGATTCAAATATGCCGTATTTTTAAAATACGGCATATTTCATATCATGTCTTTACTTTAAGTTAAACTAATTCAAACAACTCATTTTTTATAAAAATATTTTGTTGGGATAATTTTTTCAGCTTACCTATTACGAAGTACGAATCCTGCTATTGATTATAAGCTGCTATTAGGTGCTGATTATTTCATAATATTTTTCTTTATTCCTAAACTTATCCATATTGATGAACCGCTGTTTGTGTATTCAGAACCTGATCCAAAATGAGAAGGAGCATCATCTTTCCAATAGCCAATAACATAATCTCCCTTTACAAATATCAATAGCTTTTCATTAATTTTATATTCTATATTGAGTCCGGTTATCCACCCATAATTTGCATTTGTTCTCACAAAGCCCCCAATTGTTGGACAAAATCTTATTTTATTACCAATTACAAATTTTAAATATAATGGGGCAGTATATTATTTCCTTATTATTCAAAAGTAAACCCAGATCAGTATTCAATGATATTAAAGATTTATTAGGTCTGTATTCTACTGTACTTCCTAAAGTCAAAATACTTAAATCATTAATCTTTGGTACTTCTTCGATTAATATATACATGGCTAACGTTGGTGTTAAATTTAATTGCCGATTTCAAAACGTTTTGTCAAGTTACACGACTTTTTAATAGAAATACAAACTTTCAAATACCCACTAATCTGGCAATTAAATATACCACATGTTGGGCGTTCGTGGTTCTATTTCGATTCCTGTTCTCTTAATCTCAGCAACAAAAGGGTTCTCTGAATTAAAGTCCTTATCAGATATTATATGTGGTTCAATTCTCATATCTAAATCAGAGGCTGCTAACATTAATTGAACTTGTAAATCAAATTCATCATCTTCATTTAGATTATTAATAATTAAAGCAATATCAATATCACTATCGGGTCTATCTGTTTGTTTTGCATAAGAACCAAATAAATATGCTTTTGATAATTGTTTATTTTGTTTTGCGACTAATGAAATGTAATCACTGATTATTTTATTTGTTCCTTTATCCATAATCTTATATTTTTTATTTTATTAAGCCAATCAAGTGTGAATGCGGGAGTACATTTTTTTTGAAAACTCCTTTTATAATCATCATATCTTGTATTAAGGTTAAAAGCTGTAATAGTTATCAAGTTTATCTTCAATTCCTCCGATAAATCAAGTTCAGAGATTTTTGCTAATTTTAACAAATTATGTGTAAACGGCGGATAATCTTCTTTAATTTTTACAAAATATGCTTTTAATAATTTTTCTATCGTCAGGTGTCCAAGAAAAAGCGACCAACTATATCGGTGCGTCTCATGCAGTGCTATCATTGTATCGTAATCTTCATCTGAACCGGTAAGCCAATGGTCAATTATTTTTTGTTTATCAAATTGCTTTTTATTCATAATTCAAATGTACAATTTTTATTTTAATCAATCAATTGCAATTCATAGTCATCTTTCCACCATAATGCCCGACTTGTTTATACAACCAACTTGTTTTTTACAAATTAAATCCGCAAGCTGAGGCACGAATTTGTTGGTAATCATCAAATTAATTACAATTTATTGCTATCTGTATAAGTTAACCGAGCCCCGGCTAATCGCGTAATTCGTCAGCTGACGAAATAAAAATTCACTCACGGATATTAAGTAAATATAAATAATTGTTTTGGTGATCCAACAATAAACATTTTTTTTTCATAGTTCATCAAATGGACTTTTTTCACATTTTGTCTATCCTGTCTTTGTTTTTTTGAGTTAATGAATTAACAACAAGACTATACGAGTGGTCAATCCATTGCATAAGAATATTGTCAGAAATTGATTCGTTAAACAAAATTGTGTTCCAGTGTTTTTTACTCATGTGAAAACCGGGTAAGACTGCACTATATTGTTCACGAAGAGTAATAGCTTTTTCAGGGTCGCATTTTAAATTAATACTCTTGTTATCAATTAGATTAACTAATGCAAACATTTTACCCATTACTTTAAAAACAAGAGTATTATTATCAAAAGGAAAACTTTCAGTTACACCTTTTTTACTCATACAATATTCTCGTATTTCTTCAATATTCATCTGTGGTTGATTATTGAATAAAAATTATTCTGTGGTCGATTAAAGCGAATAATATTAAAAATGCTGTAGTATAAACTAAATATATACCAACAGGGATATATTTTTCAGGTTTTATATCAAGTTTAAAATAGTTATAAGCAATTAATATCATTTTTTCTAATACAAAAGCCAAAACAGTAGCAAGAGCAACTCCAACCAAACCATAAGTTTCAAGGAACATTAAGCTTAAAGTAACATTAACAATAACATTAACGATTGAAGCAATCATTACTACTTTGGTTTTTTTTAAGCCGATAAGAATTGTTTGAGGAAACAGAAGTCTGCTGCAAATCAGTAGTAAATAAACCATAAAAACATCGGCGCCACGTGTAAAGTGCTCATTAAACATAAATGCGAACAGCCATTTACTGAAAAGCAAAACAATCATCGAAAGAGGAAAAAGAATATGCATTAGTCTTGCAGATTTTTTTTTAATTGTTTTTAATGATTGTTTCATTTTGTCGAGAGTACAAAATTCAGGAAGCATAGCACTATGCAAGCCTGCAGCTAACAGCACAACAAAGGGTAATTCCTTAGCTCCGTAGCGGAACACTGCAAAAGAGGCAGCATCGTATTTGTTTGAAACAATAATACCATCGACATATTGTGCCGAGCCACTTAGCAAACTGCTTATTATCAGTGGCATACCTAACGACAAATGTTCTAAAATGAAAGGAAATGAAATGGTAAATTCAGCATATTTTATCAATAATACAATTAACCAAATAATTCGTAATGCAGAAACAAAAACTAAAGACCAAACAGAAAAAGCAATTCCATAACCTAATAAAATCGGAGTAATAACTAATATTAGTTGAAGAGAAAATGTAAGAAATCCATATTGTATAATTTTATCGGGTTTGTTTCTTAAGAGATAAATATACTCAATTAATGCAGCCGGATTGCTCAATAAAATATATAATAATAACGGGAAGTAATATGGAATTTTGCCTTTATACCCAAAAACAGAAAGGTCGCTCTTTATGGATATGCCAATGATAAAAACTAAAACGCTGAAAAAAGTTAATAGTAAAAAAGCATTAAATAACTCAGGAGATTTGTTTTCTTCTTTAAAAAGAAATGTATTGTTGTTTTTATATAAAGGTAAAAATGAATGAATTAGTCCTGTTACCCAAAAATAACTTGCTGCACTTGCAAAAAAGAGTAATAATTCAAAAACACCTATTTCTGATAATGTAAGATGACTTTTTGTAAATATTATGCTTATTATTAAAAAAGAAGTAAAACGAGTAATTTGGAATAATTGTAATCCCGAAATATTATTTGTTTTTTTTAGTATTGACAAGTCAAATAGATATTAGTTTATTAATAGGCAAAAATACTAAATTTGTAACTAATCAGTGATAATTTTATAATTTTAACTTTACAAAAAAGCCACAGATTCACAGATTATATAAAACTAAAAATATCCCAAGAATTATTTTTCAAATCTATCCTAATATTTGATAATTATTATCCATTTAAAATCTGTGAATCTGTGGCAATTATTAATTTATATAACACTGATTAGTTACAACCATTTTAAGTATAACTCTGATTAGTTACCTAAATTTTATATATAACGAAATTATTTACTGATTAGTTTAAAGATTTGAAATATTTTTTAAAATAGAAATAAACATATTAATCCCGATTTCAATAAGTTTGTCGGGGAAATCATAGTTTGAATTGTGTAAATCCGGACGATTTTCTCCGGCACCAAGACCAAATAAAGCTCCTTTAAAATGTTTTGTAAAACATGAGAAATCTTCTGACCAACGAAATGGCTTTTTTATATTAATAATTTGATAGTTGTTTTGTGATGCCGATTCTTTAATAATTTCAACACATTTATTGTTATTTTGAGTTGATAAAAATTTTTCGGTATATGAGATATCATATCTTAAAGAAAACTCATTTGCAATATTTGCTGTAATTTTTTCAGCTTCCTTAGTCAATATCTGCATGTCGTCATCTTTAAACGAACGCAATGTCGCCATTATTTGAGCATTGTCAGGGGTTGTGCCAAATGCTTTTTCTCCTAAATTTGCATGAATAATTGTTATTAAAACAAAATTGTTAAATAACTTGTTATTAGTTGAAAGTAATTTTAACTCAGTAATAATATTTGCCATTGCAATAGCCGGACTTACGCCATGTTCAGGGAAAGCAGCATGAGACGTTTTACCTTTTAAATTAATAATCATGCCTTTTGATGCAGAAGCAAAAATATTCTTTTTAACAATAACACTGCATAGAGGAAATCCCGGAATGTTGTGTAAAGCAAAAACATAATCGGGTTTAATTTTATTAAATTTCTTATCGTTAATAACATTAAAAGCCCCTGTACCAGTTTCTTCAGCCGGCTGAAAAAGTAAAATTACTTTTCCTGCAAAAGAACGGTTTGTTGATAAAAAAGAAGCTAATCCCGACAATATTGCCATATGACCATCGTGACCACATTTGTGCGAAATGTTTTTTTTACAAGATTTATAATCAAAATTATTTGTTTCTTCAATTGGTAATGCATCAAGTTCAGAACGGAACATAATTGTCACCCCAGGTAATTTTCCGTTGAAAATAAACGCTAATCCAAACCCACCTATGTTTGTAATAATTTGATCAGGAGAATATTTTGAAATAAATTTTTTTATTGTTTTAGATGTATTTAATTCATTGCCAGACAAGTCGGGATGAGTATGTAAATATTTGCGAAGAGAAATTAAATCGTTAATATGAAATTTTTTGTCATTCATTTTAAAAACATATTAATTGTTATTGTTTTACCGTTTAAAACAACGATTTTTGCAAAAAAATAATTCAAAGTTAAATGTAAACAAAAAATGAACACTAAAAAAATATTGGTATATATATTCTTATCTGTTGCAATGATGTTGTACAGCCTGACTTTTGTTTGGTATAAACAGGTTTATGTTTATTTTAATCCGATAACAACAATTTTTTTCAGATTAGTTATATCAGCAGTCTTTTTGTTTTCATATTCAATAGTAGCCAAAAAATTTCAAAAAATTAATAAAAAAGATTATACAGCTTTTTTATTATTGGCTTTGTTTGATCCATTAATATATTTTATTGGTGAGAGTTTTGGTATGAAATATATTTCGGCAACAGTCGGGTCGGTTATTGTTTCAACAATACCTCTTTTTACGCCAATTTTGGCATATTATATGTTTAAAGAGCGATTATCCAAAATGAATATTATGGGTATCGTATTATCATTTTTGGGTGTTTTATTAGTTGTTTTGAAAAAAGATTTTTCTTTTTCTGCTTCACCCGGCGGTATTTTATTAATGTTTTTGGCAGTAGCAGGAGCTATGGGATATTCAGCTCAAATTGTTAATTTAACCCAAAAGTATAACATCATGACTATTATTATAACACAAAATACCATTGGAGCTTTTTATTTTTTACCATTGTTTTTAATTTTTGATGCACAGCAATTTGCAACTATCCATATTACATGGGATGCATTAAAACCTTTATTTGAACTTGCAATTTTTGCCTCATCATTTGCATATATATTTTTTATTTATGGTGTTAAAAATGTGGGAATAACCAAAGCAAACTTGTTTACAAATATTATTCCTGTATTTACCGCAATATTTGCTTTTTTTATTTTAGGTGAGAGCTTAACCGTTCAAAAAATTATTGGTATTTTAATTGTGGTTGCAGGTTTGTTTTTATCTCAAATTAATTACCCGAAATTTAAAAAAAGATATTTCTTTTTGCGAAAATAAAAAAAAATCGAAGCAAAGGGTTCATTTGGTGTAATCCCAAAACAACTAACAAGTTGTTCAATTTGTTTATTAGTTCGGCGAAGTTTGTAACTTCGCCTATAAAATTAAACCTCACAGGTCTTTAAGACCTGTGAGGTTATTTTAAAAATTCCAACACTACTATAAATTTCGTACTCTCGCAGGTTGCGAAAAGGTTTAAGTTACAAACTTAAACCATATTACTAATATTACATACCCTTAGAAACTAAGTCGAGATGTTCTGAAATTTCTTTACTAAGAGCATCTTGTTTATATTTTTTTGTCAAATTAGTGAGGCTTTGTAAAACAGCAAAAGCCATACTTCTTTCTTTTTCAATAGAACTTGTAAATTTTGTATCTAATGATAAGAAATATTTTAAATTATCGGAATAAGTGTGGTACATTTTTTTAACTAAGGCGTTTGCTGTGTCAATTTGACTAAGCTTATAAAAAGCTTCAACATAAGGTAAATCAAAATAGTCAAATGGGATACATTCGTGAGGTAAAATTTTAAGACCCTTGTTTAACACAGCAATAGCAGAATCTTGTTTGTTTTCTTTTATTAAAGCATCAGATAGACGGTAAAAGTTTGTTCTTAAACGAACAATCTTGGCAGTTCTCTTACTATTTTCATCAACATAAACTTTAGGATTGTCCAAACCACCCCATTTGAATTTGTTCATATATTTATCGTACAAAATATCAGTATCAATTCTTCCAATTGCTTTATAGTTAAATTTTGTTTTTATTGGAACAAAACGATAGGCAAAGCCATCTAATTGAAAATAGTCTGTTAAATTTGTTGAATTTCCTGTGCCAACAGAAACAAAATAAATAGGTCTGTCCCAATTATTATTTGATAAAAGATCAAGAATCATCATATCGTTTTTACCAAGATAATTTGCTTTCATTTTCCATTCAATGTTATGTACTATTTTGTCGGCATCCTTAGGTTTAACTGTTCCGTTAGCAATAACCTTGGCAGAGTCAACAGGTATAATAAAATTTCTCGCAGGGAAATAATCAATGTTTTCGCCTCCTTGAGTTTCTAATTTTGTTTTAGGATTATCAGAAGCAACAAAATTGATTACTTCTTTTAAATTAACAGGCTTGTTAATCCTTTCATATACAGGAACATAATCTCTTTTGCCTTGAATATATTGTTCTTTCTTCATTGAAAAAGGAACCGGAGCAGAATTATAAGCTCTACGTTTCATTTGGTCAATGTACCAGTCAGTAGAAAGGTAAGGCAAGCATACTATTCTAACATCAGTACGAATACCTTCAACTTCTTGTGCATACCAAGTTGGGAAAGTATCGTTATCGCCGTTTGTAAAAAGAATTGCATTTGGGGCACATGAGTTCAAATAATCGTAAGCAATATCACGTGCTGTATATCTATTAGAACGATTATGATCGTCCCAATTCTCGTGAGCCATAATACTAGGAACAAAAGTAAGACATAACAAACTTGAAATAACGGCACTTACTGTTTTTGATGGTGATATTTTGTTAAAAAGTTCATAAATAGCCAGAACTCCGAGACCTATCCAAATTGAAAAAGCATAAAAAGACCCGGTGTAAGCATAATCACGTTCACGTGGCTGAAGTGGAGTTTGATTTAAGTACATAACAATGGCTATGCCTGTAAAGAAAAATAGCAATGATATAATCCAAAAATTTTTGCCGTCTTTTTTATATTGAAACAATATGCCAATAAGTCCCAATAAAAATGGCAACATATAATAAATATTTCTTGATTTTTTGCTTGTAATTGATTTTGGTAAATTGTCTTGATTTCCAATTCGCATTTCATCAATAAATTTAATCCCGCTAATCCAGTTGCCATTTAAAATACCTCCATGCGATTGAATATTGTTTTGCCGTCCGGAAAAATTCCACATAAAATAACGAAAATACATGTAACCTAACTGATATCGGAAGAAGAATTTTAAATTTTCACCAAATGTAGGTTTATTAATAATTTTAGGATTACCCTGATAGTCTGTTATTTGAATAGCTGTACCTTTAATGTTTGCCCATTGTTTGTATGCTTTAATATGATTTTGTTGCGGGCTGTACATGCGTGGAAATAATGTTTTAAAGCGAGAATCATAATTTTTTTTAGGTTCATAGCGTGAAACAATATATTTCCTGTTTTTTTTCACATATGTAGGATTACCTTCAACATAAGGCTCATTATTATTAAGAGGAGCATTATAGTATTGTCCGTTTATTAAAGGACGATCACCATATTGCTCGCGGTTTAAATATGATAGTAAAGAAAAAACATTTTCAGGATTGTTCTCATCTAAAGGTAAATCTGCCGCTGAACGTATAACAACCATGGCATAGGACGAATATCCGATTAAAATTACAGTAAATGCTACAATTATTGTGTTAAGAATAACTTTGTTTTTTTTTCTTGTGTAATAAATTCCCCATACAATTCCTCCAATCAATAATAAAGCAAATATAATGACACCTGTATTATAAGGTAAGCCAAAACCGTTAACAAATAAGAGTTCAAACTTAGATGCTATTTTGAGAATACCTGTTAAGATGCCATACATTACTACAGCTAACATTAATACTGAAATTAAAAAAGCAGAGATTACTCCTTTTAAAGAAGGTTTGAATTTCCGGAAATAATAAACAAAAACAATTGCCGGTATAGCTAATAGATTTAATAAATGGATACCCAACGACAATCCCATTAAATATGCAATTAATATAATCCAGCGATTAGCATATTTTTCATCGGCAACATTTTCCCACTTTAAAATAGCCCAGAAAACTACTGCGGTAAATAATGACGATGATGCATAAACTTCCGCCTCAACAGCTGAAAACCAGAACGAATCAGAAAAAGTATAAGCTAAAGCACCTACTAATCCGCTGCCAATAATTGCTATTATTTTTCCTGTTGTAAGTTCGTTATTTTTATCTATTATTTTTTTTGCAAGATGTGTAATTGTCCAAAACAAGAACATAATTGTAAAGGCACTCGCCAGAGCCGACATTGAATTTATCATCTTAGCAACATGCGCAGCATCGCTTGCAAAGAGAGAGAAAAAACGAGCTAATATCATAAAAAATGGAGCTCCGGGGGGATGCCCTACTTCTAACTTAAACGAAGTTGCAATAAACTCACCACAATCCCAAAAGCTTGCAGTTGGTTCAATTGTGCTTAAATAAACAAACGCTGCTATTGAAAATGTTAGCCAACCAAAAATAATATTAATCTTTTTATAATTCATCTTATTAATTTTTTGATATCTAATTTGAATCCATAATTCATTAAAAAAACAAAAATAATCTTTTTATTTAACTTTAATAATAATAATTTATTGTATTAATGAATCCACTGCGAAAAGCCGATAAGCAGTTAGTGCGTCAGCTGACGAAAGATTAAAAGCTATATATTTGTACGTCACTCTGTTACAAAACTGCTAATCGACTAATCCGCCGGCTGGCGGATAGTTTTCATAGTGGACTCATTAATGTAAATAGTCTAAAAAAATTTCAACGTGCTTATGATTTTTTAATATATTTTCAATATGTTGATAATCAGTAAGTTAACAAACATTTTGCTATTTTTAGAAAACGAAATTTCTGACTGTATCTGAATATTTGTTTTTTATTACTATATACAGCGTTCCATTTTAGTTGGACAATGGTACAATAAGTAAAGATATGAAGAAACGAGGATTTAAATTTGTCGGTTCTAAAATAATATATGCACACATGCAAGCAACAGGAATGGTAAATGACCATACGACCGATTGTTTCAGATATAAAGAAATTAATATGACTCAAACAGGTATGTGTTTATAAGTTAAACCGGATAATAGTTTGTTTCCTTTTCAATTTTAATTTTATAATAGACGTTATTTAGAATTATTTTAAATACAATTACTAATCAGTTGATTTTGAGAATATAATCACATAAAAATATATATGTATACATAAAAATGTATGTAAAAAAGCAATAGGTAATTTTGTACATATTGACATAGGTATATTTTGTTATTAACTTGTGAGTTAAATAAACTAAATAAGATATATTATGTCATACCAAAAAAAAATATTGAGAGTAAACCTATCTTCGCAAAAAATTAAAACAGAAGATTTGCCAATGGATTTGGCAAAAAAATACATAGGTGGAAGAGGCTTAGCCTCAAAAATTTTGTACGACGAAATTGATCCGGCAATTAATGCTTTATCGCCGGAAAACAAACTCATCTTCTCAACCGGTCCGTTAACCGGAACAAATGCACCAACAGGCGGGCGTTATATGGTAGTTACCAAAGGACCACTTACAGGGACAATTGCATCAAGCAACTCCGGTGGATTTTTTGGAGCAAAATTCAAAAACACAGGTTACGACTTAATCATTTTTGAGGGTAAAGCTGATGCTCCCTGTTATCTCTATCTTGATGAAGAAAAATCGGAACTGCGTGACGCTTCTCATGTCTGGGGAAAAGATGTTTACGAAACAACCGACATACTTTTAAAAGAAGCTCCCGATAGAGCTAAGGTTGCTTGCATTGGTCAAGCCGGTGAGAGATTATCTTTAATGGCAGCTATTATGAACGATAAAAGCCGTGCTGCCGGACGTACCGGTGTAGGAGCAGTTATGGGAAGCAAAAATTTGAAAGCTGTTGTTGTTTCAGGCAAGAAAAAGGTGCTAATTGAAGATAAAGAAGCATTTACTGCTGCAGTAAAACAACGCACTAAAATGCTAAAAGAGAATGGTGTTACCGGACAAGGCTTACCGGCTTTGGGAACAAAAGTTTTAGATAAAGTCATTAATGACAGCGGTTTGTATCCTACCTTTAACTTTCAAGAATCTGTTTTTAAATACACTGATGAAGTTTCAGGTGAAGCATTGGTCGAAAAACAATATCTAATTAAAAATGCAGCCTGTTTTGCATGCCCAATTGCTTGTGGTAGAGTAGTTGAACTGCCAAGCGGACTCAAAGGCGAAGGACCGGAATATGAAACAGGTTGGGCTTTTGGTGCTAATTGCGGAGTTAGAGATTTGAATGCAATTACTCAAGCTAATTTCTTATGTAATCAATATGGTTTAGATACAATCTCTGTTGGAGCTACTATTGCAGCAGCAATGGAGCTTTACCAAAAAGGATACATCAAAAAAGAAGAATTAGACAAAGGTCCTGAATTAAAATTTGGAAGTTCTGAAGCTATTGTTTATTATACAAAAAAACTTGCACTGCGCGAAGGCATTGGCGACAAGTTAGCATTAGGCTCTTATAGATTTGCAGAAAGTTATGGACATCCAGAATTCTCAATGACTGTTAAAAAACAAGAAATTCCTGCTTACGACCCAAGAGGCGTTCAAGGTCACGGACTTGGTTATGCTACAAACAATAGAGGCGGATGTCATGTCAGGTCTTATTTAATTGCACCCGAAATAGTTGGAATACCGGAGAAATTAGACCCACAAGAACTTAACGGAAAACCTGAATGGGTGAAAATTTTTCAAGATTTAACCGGTGTTATTGATTCTGCCGGTTTATGCTTATTCACATCGTTTGCTTTGGGTGCCGGCGATTATAAAGATTTATTAAACGCTGATACAGGCTTCAATTATACCGAAGAAGAACTGATGAAAGTAGGCGAAAGAATTTGGAATCTTGAACGTATGTTTAATCTGAAAGCCGGATTTACAGCTGCCGATGACACTCTTCCTAAACGTTTGCTAAACGATTCTGTTACCAGTGGCCCAAACAAAGGACATGTTCACAGATTGCCCGAACTGTTGCCTAAATATTATTCATTAAGAGGTTGGGACGAAAAGGGTGTTCCTACAAGTGAAAAAATAAAAGAATTAGGATTATAAATATAATCAATTTTTTTATAATATAAAAAACAGAGGTAATTAAAACTACCTCTGTTTTTTTTAGGACTAGTCAGACTAATATTAGTGTTTGAAAGAAAACTCTGTAATCTAGATTATTATTGATATTCCATAATAAAAATTATCTGCCAGCTGGCAGAGAGTTAAATTGTTTTATCCGCCAGCTGGCGGATTGCTGAAATACAAGTATTATTGGGAATAACAATCCGCCGGCAGTCGGACAAGTTTTAACAATTTAACAATTTAATAATATATTCACACTGTAAGATAAACTGTATTACAGTAATCCCCGAACAATCGGGATCTTAGAGTTTTTTAAGATGCTATTTAAATATTTCCGAAAGCTTTTGTTCTAATGCAGGACCTCTAAGATTTTTCCCAATTATTTTTCCATCTTTGTCAATTAAAAAACTTGCAGGTATGCTTTGTATTTTATACAATTGAGCTGCACTCGATTTCCAAAATTTCAGGTCGCTGACATGATGCCATGTAAGACGGTCGTCTTTAATAGCCTTTACCCAGTCTTCTTTTGTTCTGTCAAGAGATACCTGAAAAACATCAAATCCTTTGCTGTGAAATTTTTTATAATTAGCAACAATATTTGGATTTTCAGCTCTACAAGGATTACACCATGCTGCCCAAAAATCGAGTAATACATATTTACCTCTTAACGAGTATAATGATAATGTGTCGCCCTTAGGTGTCGGCAAAACAATATTTGGAGCAATAGCACCAATACCAAAACGTTTACTATTTTCCTGCTCTTCTTTAATCCTCATTTTTGTTTTTTCAACAAATGAATTTAAAAGTTGCGTAATTTTTATGTTTGGGTATGCTTTTGTTAAAGAAGAATCGACCATCTCAAAATATTTTATGTCTTTAACAGGATCAAAAATCGATACCCTTTGGCTTAATTTTTGAGACAAAGCTATATAGCCGGCTAACGTAGATTTATGTTCATTAATAAATGAAATTAGAAAATCTTTTTCATTTTTCAAAATTTGATTACTCGTTTGTGTTAAACCAACTATTATTGAATCAAGTTTGGGATTGTTTTGATTGTTATTATAAATAATGTTTAAAGAATCTAAGCGATTCATATTATTTAAAAGATGTTTATTCAGTTCTCTTACTAAACTCGATTCTTCAGAGCCTTCAACATTATACGTGCCTAATAAATTATTAGCATCAGCAGTTATTTTAACTTTCTCGCCGGGTTTTACAATTAATCGAATATAATTATTCATTGAAAAATAAAGAATCATGTCTTTAGGTTCAGTAGTATTAACTGTAAACAAAAACTCGTTATTTTTATCAATAATTGTAGAATCTGCTACTTGTTTGGCTGACACCGATTCTATTAAATAAATAGTCTTACCGGCACCGTTATTAATTTTCCCGTTAATTTTAAAACTATCTGCATTAGTGCAGGAGTAAGCTAATAATAGCATTAAAAAAAGATACAAAAATTTTCTCATGTGTTTGTGTTTTATATTTACATTATTAAAAAGATACAAATTTAATTAATATTTGAATAAAATTTAACAAATATAACATATTTACATATATTAAGATGAGTTAAAATTTAAAGTGTTGCAGATTTTTAGAGAAAATTTAAATGCTTTTTGGGAATTTAATATTATCTTTGTATACAAGAGAATATAAACATATGAAACATCCATGACCAAAGGCATTTAAGATTTGAGATTTAAGATTTAAGATTTAATTTGGACACACAAGGGAATGATTATATTATTAGAAATACTTTGCGACTTTGCGAGGAAAATCCACAACTAATTAAATATTAGCTAACTATAAAAATATAAACAGATAAAAAAATGAGAACACAAGAAATAAAAACGAACTTAATAAACGCAATTAATCAAACTAATGACCCTATTCTTTTGATGGAGATAAGTAAATTGATTGATATTGATTTTGCTGATGAAAAAGTTATAAAATTGAATAAAAAACAAATAATAGAAATCGAAACTGCCATTGCTCAGATTGAAAATGGTGAATATTTATTTCACGAAGAAGCAAAAAAACAATTCAAAGAATGGTTAGAAGATTGATTTGGTCAAAACTGGCACTAAAACAGAAACGTGACATTTTCGAATATTGGAACAAACGAAATAAATCAAAATCTTATTCAAGAAAGTTGAACAATCTTTTTAATAAAGCAGCCGAACTACTAACAAATTATTCAAGTATTGGTGAAAGAACGGATTATAAAAATGTTAGATTGAAGTTGGTTAGGGATTATCGGATGGTATATAGAATTACAAACAAACACATTCAAATCTTAACGATTTGGGATACCAGACGCAATCCAGACGATTTTGATAATATTTTAGAAATCATTAGATAACTTCTGTTGTTTTATTTTTTCTACACGTAAATGATATTTTATAATTGACTCAAAGTAAAAGGAATTATACATATTGAAGAGAGTAAATTAGCAAATTTATTATAAAAATGAAGAATTACGTTGGGTAATATGCAGTCATACACAATGCGGGGCAATGTACTAAATTTCAAAATATGAACACTAAATTAATATACAACGGTTTAATGAGTAATTGCTTTGAAACCCGCACTGCGTATATCTCTATCGTTGTTGATTAAATATTATTCAAATATTTTTTTAGCAATTCGGAAATAATCTTAGGATTAACATTAATTTCAATATTTTTCATAATATTACCCATAAAAAATCCAATTAATGATTTTTTTCCCATTTTATATTCTTTAACTTTCTCAGGGTATTTTTCAACTGTTAGTTTTATTAACGATACAATTTTATCTGTATCATTATTTTGAACTAAATTATTTTGTCTAACAATATTTTCGGGATTTTTCACAGGTTCATTTATCATTAAAGGGAATATTTTTTTCGATGCCACAGAGTGACTCACAACGCCATCATCAATCATGTTTATTAAGATTGCAATGTTTTTTGCAGGTATATTAAAATCATTAATACATATTGAGGTTTCATTCAAATATGATTTAATATTATCCATAAGCCAATTAGCCGCTGATTTACAATTACTTGTGTTTAAAATTATTTTCTCAAAATAAAAAGCAATATCCTTATCTTCAATAATTATTGAAGCATCATAATCGGATAATCCGAGCTTTTTATATTTATTAAAAAGTTGATTCGGCAAAACAGGCAACTTTTTTTTAATATTTTCAACATAATCGTTTGTAATAATAAAAGGAGGAATATCCGGTTCGGGAAAATACCTGTAATCATTTTCTTTTTCTTTTGTTCGCATTAATACAGTCTTACCTTTTACCGCATCAAAACTGCGAGTCTCAAGACTTATACTATTATTATTTTCTAATTCTTCTGTCTGCCTGTTTATCTCGTAATTAACAGCCTTTCCGGTATTCGAAATAGAATTTATATTTTTTATCTCGGTACGTGTACCAAGTTTATTACTATTCTTAAGTTTAACAGAAACATTTGCATCGCATCGCAGATTTCCTTTTTCCATATCGCCGGTGCTAATGCCGAGATAACGAACCAACCTTCTGATTTGTGATAGAAATTCTCCCGCTTCGCTGCCTGAGCTTAATTCGGGTTTTGTAACTATTTCTAATAAAGGCACTCCTGCACGGTTTAAATCAATAAAACTGTTATTCTGTTTATGAATACTTTTACCGGAATCTTCTTCAATATGAATTCGTTCAATGTTAATTTTTTTTTCGTTATTATCTTTATCTTTAATAATAACAAAGCCGCCGGAGCAAATTGGTGTTGAATATTGAGTTATCTGATATCCTTTTGGCATATCGGGATAAAAATAATTTTTTCGAGCAAACTCATTATACTTATTTATTTTTGAGTTTGTTGCCAAACCAAGCAAAACAGCATTTTCAATTACCTTTTTGTTTAACATTGGCAGTGTGCCGGGATATCCTAACGATATTTCATTAATATTTGTATTTGGAGAAATATTAAACTCAGCAGAATCTCGCGAAAAAACTTTACTTTTTGTATTAAGCTGAATATGAATCTCTAATCCAATAACTGCCTGATATTTATCAAAAATATCCATAAATAAATATTTATAAAAAAACTTTAAAATCCCAAACAATTGGGATTATTGCAATACAGCCTATTTTATAGTTCTGATATATTGTTCAATTGTTGAATTGTTGTTAAAACTCCGAAAAAAATTATAGTTTTTCAATTGTGAGTAGAAGTCCTGAAGCATTTTCATGATAATCACAATGTTTGCTTATCTTCTTTCGCAATGATGAAAAACAACATTTGGAGTTGATTCAAAGTTAACTTGCATATTATATCGTGCTTGAACGAAAACTAAGTCATTTATTATTATTCGTCATTGCGAACGAAGTGAAGCAATCTGTAAATCAATGGATTGCTTCGGTCGTTCCTCCCTACTAATGACAACTACATTTTTTTATTGTCATTTAATTTTGTGGGCGACCGATTTCACGGGGGGCTTAACCCTCGCAATG
>JAUVJB010000058.1 GCA_030592465.1 Bacteroidota bacterium
AATATCAAAAGTTGTTGTTGATTATCAGTATGTTATATTTATACCGAATTTCTCAGATAATGTTTTGTGCTGAAATGCACCACAACGACTTAACAAGACACACATGTGTCTTATATCTATTATATTGTTAAATTATTTCAAAGTTAATTTAAAAAATTAAATATCCAAAATATCAATTGGATTTTTAATATCAGAAATGCCTATTGTCGAAACTCTTGTATATATCTCTGTGGTTTTAGGGCTTGCATGTCCTAATAAAGATTGTATATATCTAAGATTAACGCCTTTTTCAAGTAAGTGAGTTGCAAATGAATGTCTAAGTGTATGTATGGTAACATGTTTTGATATTTTAGCTTTAAATACTGCTTTTTTTAATATTTTCTGAATGCTGGTCTTACTATACGTCTCTCCTTTTGAACCCTCAAATAAATAATCTTTAGGTTTATATATTTTATAATACTCTCTTAGTATTATTAATGTTTTTTCACCCAATAAGCTAACTCTGTCTTTATTCCCTTTTGAATTTCTAACTAAAATAAGTCTTCTGTCACTTTGGATATCACTAATTTTAAGTTCTAATAATTCTGATACTCTCAGTCCTGCAGAATATATTGTCATTAATATGGCTTTATGCTTTATATTTGTTATTGTTTTAAAAATATTCTGAATTTCATTTGTACTCAAAACTATTGGTAATTTTTTGTCAAATCTGGGTCTATCAATATAATAATAGCAGTTAGGCAGGCATAAAACTATTTCATAATAAAATTTAATAGCATTAATTGCTTGATTTTGATAAGATTTTGAAACTTCTCTTTTAACTAAATATTTTAAATAATTTTTAATGTCATTTGCATTTATACTTAACAAATCAGAATCCCCATAATAATTAATAAACTCTTCAAACATTGCAACATAAATTTTTACAGTGTTTTCACTATAGCGTAAAACTTGCAGTTTGTCTATATATTCTACCGGACATTTTCGTTTATATTTACTTTTTTTATTTTTTATTAATGTATAGTTTGGTTCGGGAATGCTCGTGTTTATTGGTTTATCTTTGAAAAAATATTTCCCGTTTATCCAAGCTACTCCTCTAAATATTTCAAAAATATTATCTAAATTATTTTTGTTGTTTTCAATATAGCTTAATCCATATTTTTTACTCCACTTTACATTTTTTAATGTGCTTACCAATGCTCGAATTGTAGGATTATTAGGATATTCTAAACCTATCATCTTAGAATTATCTACTATTAAATGCCTGAGAGTTATCGTGCTAAATGAATTTTTCATAATATTTTTTTTTTATAAAGATAAAAACATTAAAAATCAAAAACCAAACTTAATTGTATTATTATACGTTTATTATTCGTATAATATTCGAATAAATTATTATATTTGGGTTTGAAAATTCTATAAATAATCTAATATTATGATTGAAAATAAAAAAAGAAGATGTCTGGAATGTAATGAGGTTATAAATGGACGGTCTGATAAAAAATTTTGCTCAGTATATTGCAAATCTTCTTATCATTACAAAAAAAATTTAGATAATAAAAATAATTTATTTGCTTCTATTGATAAATCATTAAAACAAAATAGACGAATTTTAAAAAATTATAACAAAGCAGGTAAATCAATTGTAAGAAAAGAAACGCTGATTAAAGAGGGCTTTAATCCAAAGTTTTTCACACATTACTGGAAAGCAGCTAATAAAAATATATATTTATTTTGTTATGAATATGGATTTATGGAAAAAGTTGAACACGGTATTTCAAAATATGTCATTGTTACTTGGCAAAAATATATGAATTAATTAACTTCAACTTGACTTTTTTGCGAAAAAAATCTTAAAAAAAGTGCCACAGATTTAATTTTTAAAAAAATTTGGAAATCTGTGGTTTTTTGATTTTTACTACTTTTCGGAGTGAACTTATAGGTATTATTTTGGCAATAAAATTTTTATTGCGTTAACATTTGTTTGCAAAAAAAGGGTATCTCATTTTTTTAGATACCCTTGAAATTTAAAAAAATATTTATAAATTTAGTTTTGTTTTATTGAAGCCTGAGCAGCAGCAAGTCTTGCAATAGGAACACGGAATGGAGAGCAACTTACATAGTTCATCCCAACTTTATTGCAAAATTCAACTGATTCAGGGTCGCCACCATGCTCACCGCAAATACCAACACTTAAATCAGGGCGAACGCTACGACCTTTTTGAGTACCCATTTCAATTAATTGTCCAACACCTTCTTGGTCAATAGTTTGGAAAGGGTCAACTTTAAGTATGCCTTTGTCGATATATACTGGTAAGAATTTACCGGCATCGTCTCTTGAGTAACCAAAAGTCATTTGAGTAAGGTCATTAGTACCAAAAGAGAAGAATTCAGCTTTTGAAGCAACTTTATCAGCAGTTAAAGCAGCACGAGGAATTTCGATCATTGTACCAACTTTATAATCTATTTTATCGTTTCTTTCTTCAAATACTTTATTAGCTGTTTCGCGAATTATATTTTCTTGCAATTCAAATTCTTTTAAAGTACCGATTAGAGGAATCATAATTTCAGGATGAGTATTAATTCCTTTGGTTTTAAGATTAAGAGCAGCTTCGATAATAGCACGAGCTTGCATTTCGGTAATTTCAGGATAAGTAATTCCGAGACGACAACCACGGTGACCTAACATCGGGTTAAATTCGGCTAAGCTGTCAACTTTAGCTTTTATTTTTTCAACAGAAATACCAATTTCATCGGCCATTTCCTTTTGATTTTTATCTTCGTGAGGAACAAACTCATGTAAAGGAGGATCGAGTAAACGAATTGTAACAGGGAGTTCTTTCATAGCTTCAAGAATGCCTTCAAAGTCGTTGCGTTGGATAGGTAATAATTTTTTCAAAGCTTTTCTCCTGCCTTGTTCATCATCGGCAAGAATCATTTCACGCATTGCTTTAATTCTGTCGCCTTCAAAAAACATGTGTTCTGTACGGCATAATCCGATACCTTTAGCACCAAATTCACGAGCTACTTGAGCATCATGCGGAGTATCAGCATTAGTCCTGACATACATTCTTGTATATTTTTCGGCAAGTTGCATTAGTTTTCCGAAGCTATCGCTTAACTCAGGTTCTTTAGTGGTAATTTTATCTTGGTAAACTTCACCGAGGCTGCCGTTTAATGAAATCCAATCACCTTCTTTATAAGTTTGCCCGTTAGTAGTTAATGTTTTTGCTTTATAATTGATAACAGCACTTCCTGCACCTGAAACACAACATTTTCCCATGCCACGTGCAACAACAGCAGCGTGAGAAGTCATGCCTCCGCGAGCAGTTAATATGCCTTGTGCTGAGTTCATACCTTTTAAATCTTCGGGTGAAGTTTCGATACGAACTAAAATAATATCTTTACCTTTCTCTGCCCATTGTTCGGCGTCATCAGCAAAGAAAACTATTTGACCTGTGGCTGCTCCGGGAGAAGCAGGTAAACCTTTAGCAATAATTTTTGCGTTTTTAATAGCATCATTATCAAAAACAGGATGTAATAATTCGTTAAGTTTATTAGGTTCAACTCTCAGTAGAGTTTCTTTTTCATCAATAATACCTTGTTCAAGCATATCTATTGCTATTTTTATCATTGCACCGCCTGTACGTTTACCGTTACAAGTTTGTAAGAACCATAATTTACCGTCTTGAATGGTAAATTCCATATCTTGCATGTCCTTGTAATGGTTTTCAAGATTTTCTTGAATTCCAAAAAGTTCTTTATATATTTTAGGCATTGTTTCTTCTAAAGAAGGGTATTGAGAAGCTCTTTCGTCTTCAGATTTTTCAGCTAATTTAGCCCATCTTTTTGAACCTTCTAAAGTAATTTGTTGAGGAGTACGAATACCGGCAACAACATCTTCGCCTTGAGCGTTAATTAAATATTCACCGTTAAAGAGGTTTTCACCTGTACCGGCATCTCTTGAAAAAGCAACACCTGTAGCTGAGTTATTACCCATGTTACCAAATACCATTGCTTGAACACTTACAGCAGTACCCCATTCGGCAGGAATATTATTTAATTTTCTGTAAAGAATAGCTCTATCGTTCATCCAGCTATCGAAAACAGCTAAAATAGAACCCCATAATTGTTCCCAAGGATTGTCAGGAAAATCATGACCGGTAACTTCTTTAACAGCTTTTTTGAATTTAGTAACTAAATTTTTTAAATCATCAACTGTAAATTCAGTATCGTTTTCAATGCCTTTTTCTTCTTTCAGCTTGTCCATAATTTCTTCAAAGGGGTCGATGTCTTCTTTTGAAGCCGGTTTCATGCCAAGAACTACATCGCCATACATCTGAACAAAACGACGATATGAATCCCATGCAAAACGAGGATTGTTAGTTCTTTTTGTTATACCTTCAACAGCATTATCGTTTAAACCGAGATTTAATACCGTATCCATCATGCCCGGCATTGATGCTCTGGCACCTGAACGAACAGAAACTAAACAAGGATTTTCTTTATCCCCGAATTTAGTTCCCATAATGTTTTCTATATTTTTAATACCGTCTTCTACTTCGGTTTTAATAAATTCAATAACTTTTTTACCACCTAATTCGTTGTATTCTGTACATAATTCTGTAGTAATTGTAAAACCCGGAGGGACAGGAACACCAATCAAATTCATCTCTGCAAGGTTTGCACCTTTGCCACCGAGAAAATTTTTCATGTCAGCTTTTCCTTCTGCTTCTTTGTTTCCAAATTTGTAAACACGCTTTTTTTGTGACATAATTATTATTTTTTAATTAATTATAAATTATTTAATGCAGTTGATTTATATATCTAATATGTTTTTAACAAAAAAAATTTCAAGTTTACAAAAATACGTAATAATTTTAAATTATCAATATTAAGATTCCTCTGAAAAGACCTGACATGTTTGAAGTAGTAAAAAACAGTACAATTAAATTACTGATAATCTGAATAATAGAAAACATGTCAGGTCTCGGTAATTTATAATTAAAACTTTTCGGAGAGGATTCAATATTTTAGTTTGTTGATTAACTTTAAAATATTTTTTTGTGTAACTTATTAGACATTAGTCCTTTAAACAATACGTTTCGTCGTAAATTTGTTCCATATTAATAGCGGAATAAATATTTTTTGCTTTAAATATTGTTTCTTCATATTCGTCAACTGCATTTGATAATAATGTAATACCTCCTCCTACGTTAAAAGAGATGTTTTTATTGTGATAAAACAAAGTTCTTATTAAAATATTGAAATCCATATCTTGATTAAAATTTATATAACCGTAAGAACCGGTATATGGACCTCTGCCTTGTTTTTCGAGCTCTTCGATTATTTGGCAAGCTCTAATTTTAGGGCAACCTGAAATTGAACCGCCCGGGAATAAAGCTTTTACAATATCTTTGAATTTTTTTGTTGAGAGTTGTCCTTCAATATCTGAATAAAGATGATAGACATTTATTAGTTCTTTAATTTCTGGAAATTTTATCACATTTACAGAGTTGGTTGTGCAAATTTTGTTAATATCGTTACGCAAAAGGTCAACAATCATGGATAGTTCGGCTAATTCTTTTTTAGAATTCAGCAATTCGTTTATGTTTTTTTTGTTTACATCGTCATTTTTGGATTTAAAAATTGTGCCTTTTATTGGTGATGTAGTTATTTTATTGTTACTGATTTTGAAAAATCTTTCGGGTGAAGTTGATATTAAATATTTGTTTTCGATTTTTGCAAAAACGCCAAACTCAATTGAATTGGAATGATACAGTTTGTATGCAATTTCAATAGGTGAATATTCAGTTTTACCGGTTATCTCACGAGTTAAATTTGCTTGATATATATCGCCTTTTTTGATATAGTTTTTGATTTGATTTACGTTTTTTATAAATTCATTTTTTGAAAGACTTGATGAGATATAAGAGGTTACCTTGTTTTGTATGTTGATTTTTATTTTAGTTTTAAATAAAGGATTAAGGTCAATTTTTTTATGACTGAAAGGAAAATGAAGTTGAACAATTTTTATGTTTTCAGAATTGTTCGGGATAATAATGTAGTACTCATAAATAGAGAAATATAAATCAGGGAAAATATCTGATTTCAGGTTTTTATACAAGCCTTTTTCTTCAACTTCGTTTTTATAATCGTATGATAGATAGCCTATTAGCAAAGGAAAGTTGAGTTTGTCGTCTTTATTCAAATTTATAATATCATCAATTATTTGAAGAGGATTTGCTGAAAGGCTTTTGTTTGAGTAGCTTATAGCAGAATTATTAATATTGATAATTGGATTTAATCCGATAATATTTTTATGATTACCACTTTCAAAATCATCTGTTGTAAACAAAAAAACACCATTATATTTATCAACTGCAGTTAAAATATTTTCTAAATATATTTTTGTATTAATTTGCTTTATTTCGGTATTAATTTCCCACATATATTTTGAAAAAATTATTAATAATTATATCTCCATATTGAGTTAAAAAACTTTCGGGGTGAAATTGCAAACCAACAAAAGGTAGAGTTTTATGTTTTAATGCCATTACTGAGTTTTGGTTTTGTTCAGTTGCAAGAATTTCGAGTTCGGTTTTGTTTATGTTATTGATATCAATTTCTAAAGAATTGTAACGAGCAGCTTTAAAATTATTAGGTATCTTGTCAAAAATATTTTTGTTGAAATGATTGATATTAACGGCAATGCCATGCTTTGCTTGTTTCGATTTTGTAACAAGAGTATTATAAAAATACCCGAGAAATTGTAATCCGAGACAAATACCAAGTGTAGGGATTTTATCAGGAATAATTTTTTTAATAAATAAATCTTTAAGTAATCCTGTCTTGTCGGGGGTCATTGGACCCGGGGAAATTATTAAAACATCGAAATCGTAAATAAATATTTGTTTATTATTGTTACGCAATATTTGATAGGTATAGTTTGGTCTTACAGATTTTATAAGATTGTATAAGTTATAAGTAAACGAATCGTAATTGTCGAAAATTAAGATTTTTTTATTCGCATTCATATCTAATAAATAAAAGAATACAAAATTATAAATAATGAATTGAATAAATACTTTTTATGCTTTAAATATTGTCTCTTCATATTCGTCTGTTGCATTTGATAATAATGTGATACCTCCTCCTACGTTAAAAGAGATGTTTTTATTGTGATAAAACAAGGTTCTTATTAAAATATTAAAATCCATATCTTGATTAAAATTTATATAACCATAAGAACCTGTATATGTACCTCTGCCTTGTTTTTCGAGCTCTTCGATTATTTGGCAAGCTCTAATTTTTGGGCAGCCGGAAATTGAGCCGCCCGGGAATATAACTTTTACAATTTTTTATTATATAATTTTATATGATTTTCGTTCTCAATTATCATAGATGGAGTACCATTAAACTCTGAAATTTTACCTTTTACATAAATTTGTTTTCCTTGCAAAAAATCTTTGGGCTTGTAGCTAAAATTTACTACATTGTTCGAAAAAATTGTTACCGTAAAAATTTGATTAGGAAATTTTTTGTCTATGCTTAAAAAGATATTTCCTTTCCTTGATTTATAAACACTAACAACCGTTCCACAGATAGTAACTTTATTGCCCGAATTAACGAATATTTTAGCTTGCAACGTATTAAAACAGTTACGCTTCAAGTCTTTCATATTCATTGGTAAAACATCGTCTTGTTGCGATTTTGGCAACCATTTTATAGGGTCAATTTCTCGTTCCATTTTATTTTCAATATTGTCGGGCAAGCCTACGTAGAAATTTATTCCTGTTAATTTTTCAACGCTATCAATAGTAACAGCGTAAGTTTCAATTGGTTGAGTAATTTTTTTATTTGGCATTATAAAGCCTATTCCTATTTTATTTAATGAATCGTAAGCTATTTTAAAAAAGTAATTTGGAATAGAAACTTGGTTTATACTTCGCGTAACAATGTCGAGACTATCGGTTAAAACAGGACCAGTTACAACCATAAGTGCAGTATTGTTTTCGGTAACATAGCTTCGCATAAAGTCTTCTAATTTTGCCCACCCACCACGATTAAATGCTGCACGTTGAGGCGACATGTTTGAATACAGATACGATTCTGAAATTGCCGTTGCCGACCATCTAAAATCAGCAGAAGGAGCAAGGTGACCTCTATCAAAGCCAAAGCCATCATATTTATAAGTTCCATCTAATTTTTGAGTTTTTATAAAATAGTCTTTTTCAACAGCCGACCCCGTTTTTACTGCGGTATCTATACGAAAATTATTTGTCCTCCCAAAACGTCCAAAAGCAATATCTGGTGTAATAATATGTGCAACCCATTTTGCCTGTTCGTGTTTTTCAACATAAACAAGTTCCATAGCTGTATGTTTAACTATTTGCTCATTTGGAAGTAATTCGGGTAAACCATATTTTTCGAGGTTAAACCTTAATTTTTCTAATTTTATATTTTCTAAAATACTATATAAACTATCCTTTTGGTTATTAAGTAAAGATATTTCGTTCTCAATAGACTGAATATTTGCATTATAATTTTGACTAAATCCTTGATATGCAAATAAAACCAAAATAAAAATTGCGATTAGTGTTTTCATAATTGTATGTTAAATTGAATTGTAAAGATATAAATAATTTAAAAATTATTTATATCTAAAATAAAAGGTCGTTATATTATTTGGGATAAGTTGCCGCGAAATTATACAGATGGAATAAAGTTCACATTTGATTTATGAGTTCAGCATAAAAAGGGTGCTTTTGTCATTGCGAACGAAGTCCGGCAATCTTAATCGTATGAAATACAGAGGAATAGATTACTTCGCTCCTCGCAATAATGTATTTATACCGAACTCATTTATATGAAAAAAAAGTGGTTGTTATTCCCTGAAGCCATTTCTCTGATAATTTTAATAATTATATTCGTTTTAATATTGCAAGGACTGAGCATGAAATTCAGTTAACCGTTGAGAGATTAAATATTTTTTTTAAAAAAAAATAGTGTTTTATGTTTTTACTTTTTACAAACGTGAGAAAAACTCACGTTTGTATATATTAAGGTTTTAAAATTTATAATTAAATCAGCTTAAGAAATTAATCCGTCTGCTGACAGACTGTGTAATCTGTGGTTACCCTGTTTTTTTTGAGAGGATACATTGAGAAGTTGATTTAGCTTAAGTTGGGTTTGTAATTTAAACCATAATAAAATTTTCATTTTGTCAGATAGAAAATTCTAAAATAAAAAAAGCTGTTTGTTTAATACAAGCAGCTTCTTTTGTTACACCAAACAGTCCTCTCATCATGGTTTAAGTTACGATTTTAAACCATGATAATGAGCTATGTATTAATTCAAATTTAATTCAATCGTGTTTGACGATTTTAGTTTGATAACATCATACGATTTCGAATAATTAATAATATTATTAATTATTTTTTGACTTGGTTCAAATTTCAGTTTATCTAAAATTTTGAAAACATCATTAAACGCATCAAAATTAATATTAAAATTATTTTTCACGGAATCCGTGATTTTGTTATTACTAAAATTATTAACTAAATAAAATAAAGTAAATTTTTTGTTCATAGGCTTATTTTTTGTGTGTATATTAATTAACGCAAATCGAAGTTATTTAGTATTTGAAAGATTGAATTTTTTTTATTGATATCAAAAAATAATTTAAAAGAACTGTGTTATTTCCTAAAAAAATAATTTTTATTTATAAATATTTTTTTTTAAGATTTTGTTTCCATCAAAATAAGTAGCTTTATTCATTTATTGGTTAAATTTTATATTTATTAGTCCACTCCGAAAAGTGTTTTTCGTAATCGCAATCCGCCGGTCGGCGAATCGCAATAACGTCTATGAAATCTTTTCAGAGTGGACTCGTTTATTGATTTTGATATTTTTAACGAATATGAAATTTATTTTATTATCATTTCTGTAAAAAAAATAACAAATATTTCTTAAAGACCATGAAATCAAAAAATTATCGGAAAATGATATTTAAAATTATTAGGAAATACGTCTTTGTTTAGTTAATTATTTGAATAAATTTGTTAAATTTTTAAAAATATAATGTTTTGATTTCATTAATTATTTGAATAAATTTGTCAAATTTTTAAAATTGAATTATTCAGGTTAAGCAGTATCTGTAAGAAAACTCTGTAATATGCTTTATTATTGATATTGCATTATGTTATTGTAAACGTTCTGTTGTACATAAATTAAATAAAAAAGTAATTATTAAATTAACAAAATCAACTATGGAAAAAATTTTCAAAAAAAAGGGAATAAAATTTATATTATTATTTTCGGTAATTGTATTTACTAACTTTCAATTAGTTCTTTCACAATCATATTGTACTGCTTCCGGCGGTTGTGACGAGTATATTCAAAATGTTAAAATTGGTACAATTGATAATACATCAGAATGCGATGAATATCATGATTACACTTCATTATCAACAGATTTGAATATTGGTTGTTATTATCCTATTGAAATTACTATTGGAGATTATTTCAGTAATGATGACATTGGATGTTGGATTGATTGGAATAACGATAAAGATTTTGAGGATAGTGGAGAATCAATTACTATACCTTCTTCTTCAACAGGAACAGCAACTATTAATGTTCCGGCAAGTGCTGTTGTTGGCATTACGCGAATGAGGGTTAGAGTTGTATATAGCACGCCTTTATCTCCTTGTGGAACTTCAACTTATGGTGAAGTTGAAGATTATACAATAAACATTACAAATAATACAGAACCGGAAATTCAAGTTAAAAATGGTTCAACCGATATTAATGTTTCCGATACTTTGAATATTTCCGGTTATACAAGTATTGGTTCTTATGAAGATATTACCTTTACTGTTTATAACATGGGAAATATTGATTTAACAATTGGCACGGTAAGTGAAAATTCTGATCAATATAGTATTTTACAGCAACCTGATTTTGTATTAGTACCAAATAGCAGTACAGAATTTATTCTTCGTTTTCAACCAACAAGCGATGGTGAAAAAATTACAACAATTCAATTTAACAATAATGACAATGATGAAAATCCTTTTAATTTTAAAGTTGCAATGAAAGGAGGGGAACAAACTCCTGTTGATTGGACATTTATGGTTTATCTTTTAGAAGATGGCACCGGTCTTAATGGTGCTGAAGATATTAATGAATGGGAAGTAAACGGTTCTGTTGATGGTCAGGTCAATTATATTGTTTTATACGATGCACAGAATGATGTTAATGATGGAATATATTATGTCGAAAAAGACCCCGGTGGAGATAATGGAACTATTGTTTCGCAAATTGTTAGCACAGTGCTTGGCACAGACCCAAACATGGATGATTGGCATACACTTAAAGATTTTATGATTTGGACAAACAATAATTATCCTGCTGAACATTATGGGATATCTCTCTGGGACCATGGAAGCGGGATATTTAAAAATCAGCAGAATAAAAATATTACAAAAGGTTGTGTTGGTGATATGAAATTATGGCAATTAGACAATGCCCTCGAAGAGTTTACTGCTTCTATTGGCCGAAAAGTTGATATTGTCGGTTTTGATGTTTGTTTACTTGGGCAAATTGAAACTGCTTATCAATTAAAAGATTATTCTGATTATGTAATTGCATCAGAAAAAACAGAGCCGGGCGATGGTTGGGATTATGATAATTCTTTCACCGAATTAAATTCTAATCCCGGAATTTCTGCATCTCAGCTTGCAACAAATATTGTTGAAGCTTATATTGATTCATACTCTTCCAGTGTTACACAAGCTGCTACTTCAACTGCTGCTTTAGAGAGTTATTTGATTCCTGCAGTAAATGCGTTTTCAGATTCTCTTATCTCGTATCTTTATGATTATAAAACACAAATTAAAAGTGCTCGCGATAATGCTTGGAATTCTTCATATAATGCAGATCATAAAGATTTAGGTGATTTTGCATTAAATATTACAAATTCTACAAGTTTACCGGACGGATTAAAAACAGCTGCACAAAGTGTTCTCAATGCCATTGATACTGCAGTTATTGCTGAAGGACACATTGGTAATGACGGTGCAACAGGTTTAAAAGTTTGGATGACGGAAACTTTTGAAAATGAGGGCTCGTTAAAAACTCTTTATCTTGATTCTTTAATATTCAGTCAAACTAAATGGGATGAGTATTTAATCAATTATCAAAATCCTCAATCACCTGTTCCCGTTGGTGGTACGGCACACACAAACAACAATCCTATTTGTTCAGGTAATAGCACAACTATAACATTATCAGATTATAATGGTAATATTCAATGGCAACAATCACTGACTTACGACGGAACTTATGTAAATGTTACAGGAGGAAGCGGTGCAAATTCTGATATATACACAACACCCGAATTAATAGAGACTACTTTTTACAGAGCTGCTTTATCACATTCCGGTTATACAACTGTTTATTCAACAATCGATTCTGTGAATGTATTGCCAATGCCTGAACCGGGAACTGCAACAGCTGAAACTGATATTTTTTGTTCTAATGGCTCAACTATTATTACTCTCGACAATTTTGTAGGTGATATTCAATGGCAGCAATTATCACCTACTACTGATGATACTTATGTTAATGTTATTGATGGAACCGGTGCAAATACCGATACATATACAACTGCAGATTTAACCACTACTAAATCTTTTAGAGCACAAGTTACTAATCCACAAAGTGGATGTCTCGGTTTTTCAAATGTTGTAACTTTAACAATAAATCAGTTATCGGTTGGAGGCACTGCTTTTACTAATGATAGTATAATTTGTGAGGGAAATACTTCAACAATTTCTGTATCAGATTATTATGGTAATATTCAATGGCAGCAAGCATCAAACTATGATGGTGCTTACTCTGATATTTCAGATGCTGTTAATGACACTATTACTACCGATGAATTAAGTGCAACAACATACTTTAGAGCAGTTGTAACAAATGGTATTTGTGAAAACAATACTTCTAATATATTACCGGTTATTGTTAATTATATTCCTATTGCAGAGTTTTCTTATAATGTTGTTGGTAGTAATACTATAAATTTTGTTGATAATTCATCTTATGCAACATCATATTTATGGAAATTTGGCGATGGAGAAACTGATACTGTTGCAAACCCAACTCATGTGTATTCAAACAATGATGATTTTAAAGTAGTTCAAATTGTGAACAATTCATGCGGACAAGATTCTATTGAAAAAAACATTACTTTTGTTGGTATAGATAATATTAATAATGACAATTATGTAAATATTTATCCTAATCCCAATAACGGAAGGTTTGATTTAGAACTAAATTCAAATCAATATGGAAAAATTAGCATAAAAATATTTAATATTTCCGGTCAAGAAATTTATTCAAAAAATATTAATAAAAATTCAAATCAATTAATTGAAAATATTAATTTAAGCTACTTTAAATCAGGTATTTATCAATTAAGGATTGTTTCTCTGAATAATGTAATGAATACAAAAATAATTATTAAATAGTATCACAAAAATTTTGTAAGTTCTCAATAATTAGTGGTTATAAAGGCTAAAGGCTAAAGTAAAAAGGCTAAAATAAAAAGTATTTCAAAATTATTTGTTTTATTTGTTTTAACACATATTGAACATAGAATATTTTTTAGCTTTGAGATTCTTTTACTAAATTATCTATTTCATCATTTAAT
>JAUVJB010000255.1 GCA_030592465.1 Bacteroidota bacterium
AATAAAATTTCAATTACGATTGATTTGTTTTTTATGGGATTAGTATTTTTTAGAAAAGAGAACTACTTTAAACAAAACTTTATAATTAGATTTTAGATTTAATTTGTACACACAGAGGTATGATTATATTATTAGAAATACTTTGCGACTTTGCGAGAAACATTTACAACTAATTAAATATCAACTAAATATAAAAATATAAACGGATGAAAATATATACAAAAACAGGTGATGCAGGTACAACAAGTCTAATTGGAGGCAAACGAGTACCCAAATACCACATAAGGCTTGACGCTTATGGCACTGTTGACGAACTTAATTCATATATTGGTTTAATTAGAGAACAGATTGAAGATGCACATATAAAAGAAATATTACTTAAGATTCAAAATAATCTTTTTACAGTTGGCTCATTTTTAGCAATGGATAATGAAAAAGATTATAAAAAATTTAAAATAGAAAAATTACAACGCTGCGATATTGATATTTTAGAAAACGAAATAGATAAGATGGAAAAAGAACTTCCTGTGTTAAAAAATTTCATTTTACCGGGAGGGAATACAGTTGCATCTTTTTGTCACATAGCAAGAAGTGTATGCAGAAGAGCCGAACGAAAAGCAAACTTATTATCGACAGAAGCAAATATTGATAAAATTTTATTAAAATATTTAAACCGATTATCTGATTATTTGTTTGTCTTATCGCGTATTTTGACAAAAAAATTAAATGGAGATGAAATTTATTTGTCTTCAAAGTTGTAATTTTTATAATAATTGTTATTTTTGCAAAATTTTAGAGGTGATATTAAAATATTTATAATATGTATTGGACACTTGAATTAGCTTCAAAATTGGAAGATGCACCATGGCCTGCAACAAAAGACGAATTAATTGATTTCAGTATTCGTTCTGGAGCACCACTTGAAGTAATTGAAAATTTACAAGAAATTGAAGACGAAGGGGAATCGTATGACAGCATAGAAGATATTTGGCCGGATTACCCAAGTAAAGAAGATTTTTTCTTTAACGAAGATGAATATTAAAACTTAAGATTAATGTTAACTAATTATACTTAAAATGGTTAATATTTTAACATTTGAAAACAAGTGAAATTTATTTCCGCCATCTGGCGGATTAAAATTGCTAAATTGCTAAATTGTTATATTGTTGTTTTTATTAATAGAGAACTGCTATATTTATTGACACATAACAATTTAACAATTATTTTTTATCTAAGTAAAGATTTAAACCGTTTTCAGTATAACCTTGAATCCGCAAAACTTTTTTTAAAATACTAAATTTTAAGGTTCTTTCTTAATTTGGTGTATTCAATTAGATATAAATAACTAATAATCAACTTATCCGTGCCACGACTTGCGGATATGAGGTATAATAAAAAAAGTTGGGATTTTTTTTCTCAACTTTTTTTATTACCAGATAAAAATATCTGATTTACATAATGGTCTTAAGTTGTTGAGCCACTTAAAATTACTAAACTTTAATTTATTTTCTTGAATCTGATCTAAAGGGTAAAGAGTTTGTTTTGGTTTTTTTAGAAAAACTATTCTTTGAACTTCACCTTTGTCTAAATAAATATTCATGTTTTTACACTTTGATTTATTAACTCCAATTATTTCGCCATTATCTTTAGGGAAATAAATAGCCTCACTTTTACTATTTACTTTAACAAGATATAATTTACTGTCATTAAAGTAACCTGTCATATTTACACCTTTAATTTGGCTAAAATGCAAACTGTCTTCTTGCGAAACAATAAACGAAGAACTAATTAACTCAAAGAAATCAACTTTATTATCAACAATATGAACTTTAATAGAATCACCTGTAATTTGATTGTTATCAGTCCATAAAATAGGATTTCCCAGTATCTGAACTGTAGAATCGTTAAAACTATAAACAATAGAATCACACCTTAATTGGATATCACTTTTAAAACTTTTCACTTTATGATATGCTCTTAATATCTGATATGTTCCTGATGAATCATATTCTGATTTTAAAGTATCGGCATGTAAAAAAAGAGAATCTCCGTCGGCAATTTGAATAAATAAAGCTCGACCTGTAACAAGTAATTTCTTTTGTTCATCATAATAATCGCCATAATCACCCTGAAGAATAACATTTTGTGTACTATCGAATAATTCAACGTTTGAATAAGCCCTGCCAAACTTATTTTTCCTGTCAAGATACAAACTATCGGCAATTAACTTTTGTGACTTATTTTTATATAATACATCTTCATATACTAACGAGACATCATCAACTGTATTATACCATCCGTCATTGGCAGAAAGATAGCTCGTGTCATTAACAATTTTAGTAGGACCACAAAAATAAACTATTTTAGAAACCGTATTGTACCTTAATGTGTCGGTAAACATTGTGTAATCCTGATGATTAACAACAACATCCTCTTTAAAAAAAAACATTTTATCGTTAACATGATAATAACCTAATATGCTTTGGAGAGTTGAAGTGCTGTCAATTATTTTTCCACCATTAAAATAATAACCATAATTATTATTCATGTCATAATTAAGGGAATCTGTTTTAAGAGTAATATTACTGTCAACAAGAAGAATATTATTTCTAAACTTTGCAATTTTAGAATTACCATTATATCGTAAAAAATCGCTATATATTTCAACATTATTATCATCATCTTTACTAAGATGGACGTTGCTATAAGCATTAAACATATTTTCTTTTGAATAAAAATATGCACTGTCGCATGTCATAGTAACATTATCTTGTTGAAAAACAACACTGCCGATTAATCGTTTAGCTCCTCTACCAATACCCTTATCCCACAACATTAAATTTGCCGATTTTAATTCAATTTTTGATACTTTTTGGGCTAAACTAATGTCGAAAAAAATTAATATTAATAGATTAATTAAAAATATTTTAGCTAAAATCAATTTCATTTATAAAGGGGTTGACAAATTGTTAAATTGTTACATTGCTAAATTGTTACATTGTTAAAGGTTATTCATCAACAATGGAACCCCGATACGCTCATTCTTCGCTACGGGGCAGGCAATAGAACAATTTAATCATTAATTAATTCATTAATAATATTTTCAACAGAAATATTTTCAGCCTCAGCTTTATAGTTTTTAATAATACGATGACGCAGAACCGGTAGAGCAACAGTTATAACATCTTCAATATCAGGTGAATATTTCCCATTTAATACAGCATTAGTTTTAGCACCAATAATCATAAATTGAGAAGCACGAGGACCTGCTCCCCAGTTAATATATTTATCAGCAATAGGGTGAGATAATTTAGTATTTGGACGTGTTTTAGTTGCTAATTTTACTGCATATTCAAGAACATTATTATTAACAGGAACTTTTCTTATTAGATTTTGAAAATAAATTATTTCTTCAGCTGAAATAAATACTTTTAATTTTTGATTTATATCAGAAGTAGTATTTCTTACAATAATTATTTCATCATTAAAATCGGGATAATCGAGATTAACGTTAAACATAAATCTGTCGAGCTGAGCCTCAGGCAAAGGATAAGTGCCTTCCTGTTCAATCGGGTTTTGTGTGGCAAGCACAAAAAAAGGATCTTCGAGTTTATAGTTAATACCGGCAACAGTAACAGCTTTTTCCTGCATTGCTTCTAATAATGCAGCCTGAGTTTTTGGCGGTGTTCTGTTTATTTCATCGGCAAGAATAATATTTGCAAATAATGGACCTTTAACAAACTTAAATTTACGATTTTCATCTAATATTTCGGTACCAATAATATCAGAAGGCATAAGGTCGGGTGTAAATTGAATACGTTTATATTTTAGACCTAAAACATCGGCAATTGTATTAACCAAGAGAGTTTTTGCAAGTCCGGGAACCCCTACAAGCAAACAATGTCCACCACTTAAAATTGATATTAAAACCTGATTAACAATTTGGTCTTGCCCAATAATAACTTTTTTAATCTCGTTTAATAAATTATTGTAAGTAGTACACAATTCATCAACAGCTGCAACATCATTTTTAAAATTCATATTTTTTTTATTTATAGGCTACAAAAAAAAGTTATACTTAGCACGGGCACATTTTGAGTATTTTATTACTACTATATATAATGGTTAGATGGTTTTATTGTTTTATTGTTTTATTGTTTTATTGTTTTATTGTTTTATTGTTTTATTGTTTTATTGTTTTATTGTTTTATTGTTTTATTGTTTTATTGCTAAATTGTTATCCAACAACCATTCAACCATTTAACCATAAAGCCATATAACCAT
>JAUVJB010000231.1 GCA_030592465.1 Bacteroidota bacterium
AAAATTAGGGTGGATTACAATAAAATAATAAGGGGTCAAGTTCAAAAATTAGGGATGTTTTTTCTTGTCTTTGTAAAGAAATGATGTTTGTTTAAATAAATTTTTTTTTAGAGATAGTCCGAAGGACTAAAACAACAATAATACCGAATCGCTAATAATTTCGCAATTTACTTCGCATAATCATAAATTACGATTGTTTGTCGTTGGTATTACAAGAAAATACATATTTATTTAAATAAAGTTTTTTTGTAGAAATAGTCCGAAGGACTAAGACATCTTAACTTGGGACATCGTCCCAAGAAAAATAACATGAAATATTTCATCAGTCTGTAAGACTTGGAAGCGTCGAATTCAAATTGATAGTCATTTATTATTGATTATTTATTTGTTCTGTTCATGGCAAAAAAATTGCTGTTTTAAAATGTAAAAAATAAAATTTATAAAAACATTTACTTTTAAAAAACCGATTTCTGTTTCTTAACATTTACGAAAAATCTCACAACTGTCTATTTTTTTATTAGTTTATAATATAATATTACACAAACACATATAAAGGATATAAGACACATTTGAATAAACCACGCAAAGTAGTTAAAATCAAACACATGAAGATGAAGTCTACTATGTTATCATAGAATGAATTGTATGATTGATTGAAAAATTAGTATATTTGTTAAAAATAAAGACAGATGATAAATGCACAAAAACAAATAGATTATTGGATTAATGGAGCCGTAGACGATTTAGAATCTGCAGAGATTTTAATAGAACGTAAACGAATGTTGCATGGATTATTTTTTTGCCATCTAGTAATTGAGAAAATACTAAAAGCTCATGTAGTAAAAATTTCTCAAGAGATTGCACCCAGAACACATAACCTGATACATTTGTTAGAAGAAGTACACTTGGAATTGTCGGAAAGTGAAGAGATTTTTTTAGGTATTCTTATGAAATATCAGTTGCAGGGTCGATACCCTGATTATAATCCAATAATTCCAGATAAATTAATTGTACAAAATTATCTTAAACAAACAGAAAATCTATTACAATGGCTAAAGAAGAAATTATAGCATTAATAAAAAAGTATGTAGACCTTCTGAATACAGAAGGATTATCTGTTAGAAAAGCATTTTTGTTTGGTAGTTATTCTACAGGTGCTGCAACAAATATGAGTGATATTGACGTAATGATTGTATCTGATAAATTTGATGAAACAGACGATATTGCTGTTGGTAAAATGTGGCGTTTGACAAGAAAAATAAATACTAAAATTGAACCTTTTTTGATTGGAATGAAAAAATTCAAAGAGGATAATACTTCACCATTATTAAATACGATAAAATTGAATGGTTTAGAGATTGAATAGAGCAAAACTACTGCCAACACTCAATATAAAAAATTGGACAGAAAGTGCTGAATATGAGTGAATTAACAATAAATAAACGGTGTAGTAAATTGAAAAATTGTAGTTTTTAAAATGCCCAACATTTTCATATTGCCATCGTTGGCTGTAATTCCGCATATGAAGCAACTTCATTAATTTCTTAAATCTAACATTAAGAAAATTGACTTAGAAATGGTAAAGTAAGAGGATTTTTGAAACTTAATAGTTAATTGATAATCAATAGCATAAGTTGGCTTTGGTCAAAATTAAAAAAATCATGATATCACAATATCTTACATTTGATTATTTTTCGAGAAGTCTTTTAGACCCGATGTTTGAGGTCTTTGAGGTTTTAGATAATAATAACCATCCTGAAAATGAAAGATTAAAAATAGACTTAAATACTATTGACAAGATTGATTTAGAAAAATATGTAATTAAGAATCATATAGACTTTCATCTTGATAGAGTTGAAAATAAAGATATTGGAAGAAGAGCTTACTATTTTGTTCACAAACTTCATAAAGATATTGCTCGTATCCGAATTAAGAAGTTATTAGACATAAATGATAGACCTGCTCCATATAATTCTTCTAATTTAGGCGGATTATTTATAGACAAAAACCATCTTGCACCTATCGACCAATTTAGTATTGATAATTATGGGTTTGAAAAAGGAAATTTAGTTTATACACTTTGTCCAATTCTGGAACAATCAAATTCTAGTTACTGGATTTTCATTGCGATTTTGAAATTTACAAAAGAGAAAAAAATAAACTTTAAAATAAGATTAAATCCATTTATTGAAATCCCATTGAATGATTATCAGCCAATGTTTTATAAGATGCTTGTTCATGGCAAACCACTTGATTGGAAAAAGTTACTTAGTCTACGAAATGATGATTTCGGCCAGTGGTTTGATGAGAAAGAATATAATCGTATGGGATTTACAGACTATGTTTGGTCGCCAAAAGATAATGAAGTTCATTTCACATGTGAAGAACTTCCTAAATATAATTTTAAGGGAATAAAATCAAGCAGATATTTTCATGCTATATTTAATAAGAATACAGGTGGAATTAAGCATTGTGATGGGGCTATAAGGATTTATTCTAATAATGAACTTTCTAATAGAGCCAAGTTTCATGTAAAAGACGCTGAAGTGCGTAAAGTAGGAAAAAGAATAAAGATATTTCAATATGAAAGCAAAGAGAATATGGATAAGGAAATTGACCAAGATACATTTTGTCAATTAGTTACAAATTTTTTTGTATGGAATGATGATGTGCAATTATATTTTTAACTAATAAATCAACTACAGCCAACACACAATAAACCGAATTGCTTTTCGGTATTTTGATAAGTTTGCAATAAATTGTAAATTTGATAATTATTTTATAACAAAAAATTAATTTGAACAGCGCAACTCGGCTTATTGTAACCCAGCTGGTGCGCGATTGCATCGCGTTCCATAAAAACAATAACAACTCTTTAATATACTTTATTTTACTATTCAGAATAAGTCAAAACAAAATGTTTTTTTTATTATTAATATAAAATATTTAATGTGTTTTTTTAAAACCCAATTCCTGTTTTTTTAACATTCCCAAAAAGAAAATCCTAAATCTACTCATGTTCAAAGCAGTCTAAACAGTATCGTCTCAGATAGTCATCAGCTTTCATATATCCGTAGTTTCTCGCTTTTATAAAATCATAACAAGCACCTTTTATATTCCCTTGCTTTAACCTTGCAATTCCTTTATTGAAATATACATTTCCCATTCTCGGATTTAAGTCTAAAGCCATGGCATAGTCGTGTTCTGCGTATTTATATGTTTTTGTTTTTAAATAGGTATTTCCCCTTGCTACAAAATATTTGGCATCAACATGCAGTTTAAGTGTTTTGTTAAAATATAATAAAGCATTCAAATAATCTTTTTGTTCATAACAAATCTGCCCGCATAAAAACAAAGCATCATAATCTTTATAAAAATATTTTAAATAAAATTGAGCATCATTCGAAGCTTTCTCATAATCTTTTAAAGCAAACTCATATAATGCTTTATCATAATATAATGATAATTCAGTTGAGTTTAATTCAATAGCTCTGTTTATGTCTGTTAGTGATTTTTTATATTTGTTGATTTTGTAATATGCTTGTGCTCTTTGTGAATAATATTGATAATTTGTTGTTTTGATTTTTATTGCTTTTGTATAATAATATATTGAATTTTTATAATCATTATTGTAAAAATAAGCTTTTCCAAGTAATGAATATGCTATGTAAGAACGTGTTTTTGACAATATAATGCTTTTTAAGTTTTCAATAGCTTTGTCATATTCTTTGATTTTTATCAGATATGTGGAATATGATAATTGTATTTCAGTTTTAGTATATCTGTCTTTAGACCAGATTTTTTTCCATTGTTCATTTTTTTCAAATGATTTAAAAGCTGCATCTAATTTTATTCTATTTTTTGCGATTTTATATCTTGAGTTTAGATTAGTATTTAACCAAAGTGTAGATTTATCGGGCATATTAAGTTTAGCAAAACATTTTGCCAAGTTATAACTTGATAGTGAGGGTTTAATCTTTTCAACTTTCATAAAATCATCAATAGCATTATTGTATTGATGCAGAGCGTAAAAACAATTACCGCGTTTTAGATATAAGTCCGTATTGTTTTTATTTAACTCAATAGCTTTATCAAGATTATTGACGGCTTCTCTGTAATTTTTGTATTTATATTCAGCACAAGCTTTGAAATAATAATCATTCTCAGTTTGAGCAATAGAAAAAAACGGTATAATTATCAGCAATAATATTTTAAGAAATAATTTCATGTATTTATATTAAACAATTTTTTATTTTTCACACTAAATAGCCAAGTCGTAAATCAATTAATAATTAATGGTTATACTTCACTCGGTTATATATAGTCATTAAATAGTCATTGATTGTTATTGATTGTCATTAGATAGTTATTAAATTGTCATTAATACATTAAATAGTTATGAATAACCGTGAAGCCAAATGACAGCGAAGCTAAATGACAACAAATGACGTGAAACAAATGACAAATTACATTACGTAAAATATAACCGCGAAAAGTATATCTACGGTTTTATTGCAGCGTTCCTACTATCAAAAACATGAACAAATCCTATTAAATATCGAGGCTCAAGACCTGTTATTCTATATTCGTAAACATCACATACATAATAATATACACCATCTGAAACTAATTTATCTGTATTCATTTTTTTACCATTCCAGTTAATGTGCGGGTCTGTAGTTTTAAATATTAAGTTACCCCAACGACTATAAATTTTAAAGTTAACTTTCTCAACAAATTT
>JAUVJB010000260.1 GCA_030592465.1 Bacteroidota bacterium
GAAATTGTATACAACACACGAGAACTTGTCAGACCAAATCGAAAAAATAAACGAAAACACAGACAGAAGAAACCTTATTCTATGAATTACAAAGGATTATGACGAATTCTTAACTAAACGACATTGATTTATAATAAGTAAAAAAATACAATATGACAGATTTCAGATCAGATACTGTAACCAAACCAACTCCGAAAATGAGAAAGGCAATGTTTAATGCAGAAGTTGGAGATGATGTTTTACAGGAAGACCCCTACCGTGAACATATTAGAACGCTTGTCAGCCGAGAAACGGAGAAATTAGATTTGTAACACATCTTGATATAAAAGAATGTAATGTTGATAAGTTTATTAAGATTTTACTTGGGATTGTTGATGATGTTAATTGTTAACGTTGGTATATGGTGCGTTTGGGATTTAAAAAGATAAAACTTTCAATAACCAAAAGAACAAAATATTTGGATTTTACCTTATAAATAATTACAAAATAAAAAATCAAATATTTTTTGGGGTTAATTGAATATTTTGCACTTTCAGTTTGCTTGCTTGCCCAAATGCACTATATATAGTGTTATAATCTTTTTTTTAATCATGTTGCAACGTCCAAATATATCCTGTTACTCTGTCATAAAATTGTATTATTCCGTAATTATTTGCTAAAATTATTTTCCAAATTTCGTCATCTTGTTTTATAGTATCTTGCTCAAAAATTAATACTTCATCATATTGCTTACCATTTATTGAAAGTGTTTCAACTGCATCCGTAATATTTTTTACAGTCTTATCTATTTCTCCTTTGTTGTTATTAATATTAACAGAAACATTAATATTTGTTTTATTATTATCCATAGATATCCATGTACCTACACCACATACTTTACCTTCATTATCAATAGTATAAAATGATGCATCAGAAGCACAATAATCTCTATTTTTCCTTGTTGTTTCATAACTATTAGAAACACTATATTTATTTATTTGAAAAGTTATAGTATCATTTTGTTGACTGATATAAGTTATAGTATCATTTTCTTCATATGGCATCCAACTTAACAATTTTTCATCAAAACCGGGGCAATTATATTTACAACCTGTTATAATTAAAAAAAGAGAACATATCGCAAAAAAAACAAATGGATTTTTCATATTATTGTATTTTTAAAGTGATTAATGATTGAATAAAACTTCCTGATTTTATCTTGATTATATACAGCCCTGTTTTATTATTGCTTGTATTGTAGCTATATTGATATGTCCCTGCTGTTTTATAATTTTCAATGTGTTTATGAATGCAGGAACCATAAATATTGAAAATTTCAATTTCTACCGGTTCAGCTGTGTTAATTGTATATTCAATTGTAAAATCTTGTTGGAAAGGATTAGGAAAAATTTTTGCAAAATTTTGATGGATATAATCACTTGTATTTTTTTCTGTTTTACTTATATCAGATTTAACGTTTGACAATTTAGTAATTGATTTATTTTTATTTTCACAGGGGGCTATGTAAGCGTGAAAATTACTGCCTGCTTCGGCATGGAATCCCGGTTTTAAAACAATACTCTCACCTGCTGTAAGGGTAACATCAGCTCCGTTCTCTACAATAAAATCACTATTATTTTCACCTGCAATTATTTTATCATCAGCTTGTATTGTTACGTCTGCCCCGGATTGAAAAATTATGTCTGTGTCAAAAATATAATTTGCAAAACAGCTATTGTTTATTCCTGTTGTAATTAATGAAGGGTCTCCCATTAAATTATATTGTTCTATGTATTTTTTTCTGCGTTGCGATAAAGAAACCCACCAGTGGTTCCAGTACCGATGCATACCAAGGTTGAACATTGGCGACACTTGTGGTTCATCTGTAAAAGCATCTCCAAATACTTTTTTTTCTAAAATTTTATCGCTGTTATACCAAGTTGTATGAGATGCTCCGTAATAAATTACACCGCCATGGTCATCTCTTATCCACGTTTCTCCGAAACATTCATTTTCTTGATAAATTACTGAATTAAATGCAAAAGAATACGCAAAGGGAAAAAAAGTATTTGTTAAACTGCGAACATTTGATTGGCTGACATTGGGATTATATAGACTTGATGTTGAACCATGTCCTGAATAAATCGAAAAAATTTGATTATCATTTAAAGCATCAATAGCATCAGAACTTGTTGCACCGTCATCAGCATATAATTTGAGGCAAGTATATCCTTCCGGCTCAAATGTTTCTTCAACAGCATAATCATGTCCGCCTTCTGTTTGATTATGTTGTTCGGCACCCGCCATAAACACAGCTTTTTTATTAAAAGATTGAATATTGCTCTCCATAAAAATTGTTTTATTTATTATGTTTTGAAGTTGAATAATATCAGTATTAGTTGGACTCATTGTTCTTACAGAAAATCTACCAAGATATACATCTGCAAACCTGTCATTTCCTTCTAATTGAGCATATTTTAAATCTGTTTGCGGATTATCAGGTCCGTCTCCTGTCCAACTCGGGATTTCATCTGTATCTCCTACTAGTAAGACAAAAACAGGTCGTGTTGATGAGTTATCGTATTGAGTTTGTATATAGTTTTTTATATTATCTGATGTAGTTCCTGTTGAATTTGTGTTTACAACTGTTACATTATAACCAAGATTTTCTTTGTAAACTGCAAAATAATTTATGGTAGTTTCATATTGAGGTGCAGTAATTATCAAATAATTACCATATTCAATACTTTTATTTTCATTTTGTTGATAATTTACAAAATGATTTGAGAAGAAATTATCGTGTGTAACTGTAAGCGGTTTTTCTGATTGCTTAACAGGTTTTGTTTTTATTTCAAATTTAAGGTAATCAGTAATTTGAAGTTTATTAGCAAGAGGGCTGTAATTTATCGGTATAATTGTAACTTTTACGCCTTTTTTCCCTGCTGTTATATAAGGTGTTGAAATTGATATAATATCATAATTCTCACCTGATGATTGATAATAACTTTCATCGAAATCAAATTTAGTTACTTTGTAAGGTTTTTCAGTTGAAATTGGTTTCTGAAACGGATAAACTTTATAAGTGATGTTTTTTTCTGTTTGTTTTGTTGTTATTATTTCAAATTGAGGTACATTCTCATTAAGTGGTATTTCAAAATCAAACGTAATTTGAGGCAACTCCGGTTTACCTATTTCATCGATTATTCCAAAATCATTATTTATTTGCAATTGATAAAACGTTTCGTTCGTGAATGGTTCTTGTATTTTTTTGTATGAAATTTCCGGCAATGAAAACTCAATTATATATGAATTTTCAGTTTCAATAACATTTAATCCTTCATATTTTGCTTGTCCAAAAATGATTGTCGGTAGCAAAATTAAAATAAGTGTTTTTAATAATTCTTTCATGGTTCTTGATTTTTAATTGATTATAACGGCAGTATATGGTGCGTTTGGGATTAAAAAAGATAAAACTTTCAATAACCCAAAGAACAAAATATTTAAATTTTATCTTATAAATTGTAACAAAATAAAAATTCAAATATTTTGTGGCATTAATAGAATGCTTTGACATTTCAATTTGCATGTTTGCCCAAATGCACTATATATAGTGTTATAGGGCGTTCATCAGTTTTACATTAATTTAACCTAACAATTTTTATCTTTTTTAATACAGATTATTGTCCATTTTAATTAATTACTGATATTACCTCCTATTTCCATAATTTATTTTCAATAAATACAGTATCAATTACAGAATTATATCCTGCAAAGATGCCGTAGCTCTTGTTAATATTGCCATAAACCTTTGCAGGCTCACTAAAAGGATTATTACCGGCTTGATAATATTCTTTCATAGTTTTTTGATATAAATAATAATCTTTACTTATTGATTTTATCTCTAAATATACTTTATTAAAATCAGGACGTTTAACATATAAACCATCTTCAATTAATAAAATATAATCCTCGTTACCGTTTGTAAAATTTTCATTTGAAAAAATATAC
>JAUVJB010000220.1 GCA_030592465.1 Bacteroidota bacterium
CAAATTACATTACGGCTCTACTGAGCTTGCCGAAGTGCAAAATATAACCGCACGAAGTATAATACTAATTTCACCAACTTATATGTGTAAATATAAAAAAATCCGACTAAATGCCGGATTTTTAAAATTATTTATCATCTAATAAAATTAGCAAAAAATATGTTTATTCAACTTTTTTTACATTTATAGCAATAGGTCCTTTCTCTCCATCTGAGATTTCAAATTCAACTGTTTCACCGGTTTCTAATCTTTCATTTGAATTTTCTAATCCTGTACGATGAACAAAGACATCTTTTTCATCTTCTGCTTGTATAAATCCATAACCTTTTACGTCATTATACCACTTTACTGTTCCTTTCATAATTTATTGTTTAATATCTTTTTTACTATTCTAAATCTTATTTATCATCATCTTTTCTTATTTCACGAGCCTGATTTACTTTAATATTTCTACCTTTGATGTCAGTTTCGTTTAACTCATCAATAGCTTTTTGTGCCTCATCATCGTTTAGCATTTCTACAAACCCAAAACCTTTACTTCGTCCGGAGTATTTGTCAGTAATTACTTTTACAGAGTTTACATTTCCGTATTCTCCAAAAATTTGTTCTAAATCACCTTCACGTATTCCATAGTGAAGATTTCCTACATAAATATTCATAATTATTTTATTTTATTAAAAATTATTACAAAGGTAAAATTTAAAATTGAATAAAAGCAAATATTTTTAATATTATTTATGAGTCCACTCCGAAAAGTCGATAAGTGGTTAATCCGCCAGCTGGCGGATAGTTTTCACAATGGACTCATTTATAATATCTTTTTTTCGACGACTCACTAATTTTTATTCGTAAATAATTTAGTTAATTTGATATATTAATAAGTTGGACATCATACACAATTGTAGAGCGTCGAGGTATTTTGTTATCATCTCCAACTAAACCATAAGCTAAATGAGGTGGTAAAATAAATCGTGCTTTATCTCCTTCTCTCATATATAATATTCCCTCTTCAAGTCCGGTCTCCACGCCTCCTTGTCCAATTTTAAATTGTTTGGTTCCTAACGAATCAGAAGTATAGCATAGTGTTCCATCTAACAATTTAATAGTATAATTAATTGCAGCAATTTTACCCTCTTTTGCTTTTTTACCTTTGCCTTTTTTATAAATCATATACCATAAGCCTGTTTTCGTAACTTTCATTTTCCATTTATGGCGTTTTGCATAATCTTCAATAAGCTCAGCGTCTTTTTTTACCAAATATTTATTAATCTTTATTAATGGTTCTTTAAATTGAGCCACTTGCTCATCTGTTCTGTATTTTCGTTTTTGAACGCAAGAAACAGCAATTACTAATATCAATAATAAACTATACAATAGTCCCGAGTACTCGGAATTAATCTTCATTTTCATCCAACTCATTTTTATAATTGGGTAATAAACTAATAAATTTTTCAATTGTTTTATCAATATCCATTTTTGATTTTCCACCTGAGGCATTCAAATGCCCACCACCATTAAAATTTTTTCGTGCAAATTTATTAGTAGCAAAAGCACCTTTCGAACGAAATGAAATTTTCACATAATCCACTCTTTCAACAAAAATAGCTGAAAAGATTATACCTTTAATAGATAATGGATAGTTAACAAAACCTTCGTCATCACCTTGTTTAAAATTAAATTTCTTTAATTCCTGTTTGGTTAACGAGATAATAGCTGTATGATATTGCGGAAAAACAGTTAACTTTTCATTCAGGCAATATCCTAACAAACGAAATCGGTCAGTTGAAAAGTTATCATAAATCTTACTTACAATTTCATCTTTATTAATATTAAATATAAGCAATTCGGCAACAATTTGGAATGTTCTTGGTTTTGATGAGTTATAACTAAAACAACCTGTATCTGCCATTATACCGGCATATAAACATTTTGCGATTTTTTCATCTATCAAATTAATATTATTTAAGAGCACAATAAATTCATAAACCAATTCGGCTGCAGAACTTGCTGATGCATCTGACAATATATAATCAATATTTTCATTAAACAATGGATGATGGTCAATTACTATTTTTATTGAGTTCGATTGTTTTATATATTTTTCTAGCTTATCGATGCGGTTTGTTTCATTAAAATCTACATAAAAAATAATTTGTGCTTGTTTAATAATTTCAACAGCAGATTTTTTATCATTATAAAAATTAATAATATTTTGATTACCGGGCATCCACCATAAAAATTCAGGATAACTATTTGGCGTAATAACAATGGGGTTTTGTCGTTTTTTTATCAAGAAATTATATAATCCCAACGATGAACCAATTGCATCTGCATCAGGATTTGAATGGGTTACAATAACAATATTATTTGTAACCGATAGAAGTTTATTTACTTCTTTGCCAAAATTATCAGATAGTTTTTTCAATTATTTTTTAGATTTTATTTAACCCCAAAGATATAAATTTAATATAAAGCAAGTTAAAAACTCATAAATTTTATTTATTTTAGCAAAACAAAATTATAAAAATAAAATTATGTCAGGAAATATAACTTTTACTATGATTAAGCCTGGTGCTGTAAAAAATGAGCATATAGGACATATTTTAATAATGATTAATAATGCAGGGTTTAGAATTGTTGCTATGAAATATGTTAAACTACGAACAGCACAAGCTGAAGTTTTTTACAGTATTCATAAAGACAAACCTTTTTATAGAGATTTAATAAAATTTATTGTTTCAGGACCTGTAGTTGCAGCAATATTAGAAAAAGAGAATGCTGTAAAAGACCTCAGAAAATTAATAGGTACAACAGATCCTACTAAAGCAGAAGAAGGAACAATACGAAAACTCTTTGCAAAATCAATAGAGCATAATGCAGTGCATGGTTCTGATAGTGATGAAAACGCAATTAGAGAATGTAATTTTTTCTTTTCTTACAACGAACGGTTTTCAAAAGATGGTAGTTGTATGTCAGCTTAGTTAGAGTCTGTACGAAAACTCAATATTTTCGTCATTGCGAGAAGTAATCCCGAACAATCAGCGATTTTCTATCTAAAAATCAGTTTAGAATAATATATAATAAATAACTGATATACTGTATTTAAGACTAAAATTTACCAAAATGAATTATTCTTAGAAAATCGATGAACAATCAAGATTATTGCAATACAACTTATTTTATATCCGTCAGCTGACGGACTGTTGAATGTATTATATGGTTTAAGTTACAAACTTAAACCATTGTGATTGTTAGAAAGCAATTTAACAATAAAACAATTGAACAATTCGTCAGTTGATGGATTAAAACGGTTTTTATTTTATAATATCAATAATAAAGCAGATTACAGAGTTTTCGTGCAAGCATTATCTTATCACAATGTCATCAACTAACTTTTCTCCTGCTTGTTCGTTTAATCGTTTTTTAAGTTCGTCTTTAATCATTAATAACTCATTACGGATAATTGCCGAATTAATATAAACAAACAAAATTCTATTTTTAAAAAAAATTTTATTTGTTGCTCCGGCAACATTCTTACCAATTATTTCTTCCCAAGAATTTATTAATCGTACCTGCTTCATTTTTTTATCAATCCGCAAAGCTTTTAAATACTGATCAATAACATCGTTTAATTTTTCTACTTTCTGCCTTCTCATATACAATTAAAAGTTTAAGGTTTAAAGTTTAAGGTTTAAAGTTTAAGGTTTAAAGTTTAATGTTTAAAGTTCATTGTTCATTGTTAATTCAATAGCACCATTACTAACATTAAATAAATTATATTCAATTGAAAAATCAGATAAAATATTTTTCACTCTTTTTTTATTGGTATCGGTAATAAAAATTTGACCAAAATTATTATCTGCAACTAATTTAATAATTTGTTTTACTCTAAATAAATCAAATTTATCAAAAATATCATCTAACAATAAAATTGGTTTATAATCGTAAATATTTTTCATATAATCGAACTGTGCTAATTTTAGAGCTACTAAAAATGTTTTTTGTTGTCCTTGCGAACCGTTTTTTTTAATTAAAAACTTATCTAATTTGAATATTAAGTCATCTTTATGAATACCTGTTGTAGTATATTGTAAGATACGGTCTCTTTCAATTGAATTTTTTAACAGATAAGGAAAATCAAAATCATGCAGTTGTGAATGATAAATTAGTTGCACTTTTTCATTACCATCAGCAATAAACGCATAATATTTTTGAAACACCGGCAATAATTCATTAATAAATTTCACTCTCTTTTCATAAATAGTCGTGCCAAATTTAATTAACTGTTCATCCCAAATTTCGATTGTTTCAATATTAAATGTGTTTGTTTTTGCAAAATTTTTCAACAGACTGTTTCGTTGGCTTAATGCTCTGTTATATTTTATTAAATCTTCAAGATATTGTTTATCAAATTGAGAAATTACACCATCAAGAAACTTACGACGTTCATCACTGCCACCCATAATTAAATTTGAATCATACGGAGAAATCAACACAAGTGGAATTAAACCAATATGGTCAGATAATTTTTGATATTCTTTTTTGTTTCGTTTAAACTGTTTTCTCTTGTTTCGTTTTATTCCACAATAAATACTTTCATTTTCACCACTGATATTATAATTGCCTTGTATAACAAAAAAACCGGCATTGTGCTTAATATTTTGACTATCAATAAGATTAAAATAACTTTTACAAAAAGACAAATAATAAACAGCATCTAATAAATTTGTTTTACCAACACCATTATCTCCCACAAAACAATTGATTTGTTGCGAAAATTCAATTTCTAATTGTTCGTAATTTTTGAAATTTATTAATGATAAATTATTCAAATACATTGACGAAGCATTTAATTATAAAAAAATACACATTGTAAAATTACATTTATTGAGTTGAAAAATAAAATTTAATTACAACTGCAAAAAATAAATCTGCATTTATTACAATGATTATTATAACATTAATGAAAACAAACTAATTAATTACAATAAATTATTAAAATAAACCGTCTCTCAATAAAAAAAAC
>JAUVJB010000064.1 GCA_030592465.1 Bacteroidota bacterium
AGATTGCACAGAAATTAGATACTTGTATTATTTCATCAGATTCTCGTCAAATTTATAAAGAGTTAAAAATTGGCACTGCTGTTCCATCTGACGAGCAATTACAAAAGGTTAAACATTATTTTATTGCTAATAAATCAATTTACGATTATTATAGTGCCAGTCAATTCGAGTTTGAAGTAATTGATTTGCTTAATAAACTTTTTGAAACGACCAACAATGTTTTAATGGTTGGTGGTTCTGGTTTGTATATTAATGCTGTGTGTGATGGTATTGACGATTTACCGGCAATTGATGATGAGGTTAGGGGAAATTTATTAAACAGACTTGATAGTGAGGGGATTGACAGTCTTAGAACTGAATTGCATAAAATTGACCCTGATTATTATTTGGCGGCAGATGTGAAAAACCCAAAACGGATTTTAAAGGCTCTCGAAGTTTTTATTATGACGGGTAAACCTTATTCATCTTTTTTAACAAAAAATATAAAGCAAAGAAATTTTAATATTATTAAGATTGGTTTAAATATTGACAGGCAAAAACTTTATGAAAGAATAAATTTACGAGTCGATATAATGATTAAAAATGGTTTGGAAGACGAAGCCCATAAATTTTACAAAGATAAAAATTTTAATGCTTTAAATACAGTTGGTTATAAAGAGTTTTTTGAATATTTCGATAATAAAATTACATTAGAAAAGGCAATTGAATTAATAAAACGAAACTCAAGGCACTATGCCAAAAGGCAAATTTCATGGTTTAACAGAGATAAATCAATAACGTGGTTTGCTCCGTCTGAAAAGGAAAAGATTATTGATTTTATATATTCTAAAATTAATTAGTGTTTAAAAAAATGCTGTAACTTGTATTATACTTAGAATGTATGTGAATTTAACTTGTCCGCCAGTTGGCTGATAGCTAATCGGCTAAAAATTGTTTCGGACTATTATCTTTTTTTAATAGTTGAAAATTATTTATAAAAATTGCCGGTAAAAGCAGAAAATTCATTTTTACCAAATATTATTCTTTTCAAAAAAGCAATTATAAATCCCGAACCATAGCCAACAAGTTGAATATAACCGGTTAAAAATGAGAGCAATCCAATTAAAATACTTTTATTCTTTATAGTTGAATCAATAACTAATAGTATTGTATATAAGAGAATTGGAGTTATAAAATATATCGATATGGTAAATGATAGTAATATCAGAAGAATCAAACCAATTGTAAATAATGATGGCAAAATGTGAACGATTTTTAAAGATTTTGGATGCCTTTTAAATAAGTTTATTCTAGCAATTCCGGAGTTGTGAACTTGTTTAAAAAATTGTTTTAAATTCGTTCTCCTCTTATGATATACGTATGCCTCCTTAATTAATTTTGTTTTGAAATTATTTTTAATTATTCTGATACTCATGTCTATATCTTCCCCAAATCGCATTTTAGAAAAACCTTTTGATTGTTCAAAAACCCTCATTGAATAACCCATATTAAAACTTCTCGGATAAAACTTATCAAGTTTTTCTCCACCTCCTCGAATTCCTCCTGTGGTAAAGAATGAGGTCATGGAATAATTAATCGCTTTTTGAAGCGAAGTAAAACTATCATGAGCTTTGTCAGGACCTCCAAAAGCATCAACAAAGTCGTTATTTAATGAACTTTGAACAAGCTCGAAATAATGCGGAGGTAAAACACAATCAGAATCCAAGAAAATACAATAATTTCCGTTAGCTTTTTCACAACCATAATTTCTGCTCAGTCCAGGTCCTGAATTGCTTTTATAAAAATATTTAATATCTAATAACCGCTTGTATCTATCTACTTGTTTATCACATTTTATAGAGGAACCATCTTCAATAATAATAACCTCAAAATCTTTTTTTGTCTGTTTTATTAAGCTTTCGAGTAGTTCACTGATTTCCTGTGGTCTATTGTAAACAGGAATTATAATTGAAAATTTTATATTTTTTTTTATGTTCATTTCTTATTGGCTACAATAATTTAATATTAAGTTGTTTTATTTTTTGCGATTTTAAACAGGTTAAAAGGATTTGCAGGATTAATAATAATATTATTCAATTTTTTATTTTTGAGAATAGTCCGAAAATTAATCAATTTTTAGCTGATTAGCTGTCCGCCGGCTAACGGATTAACCGTTTATCAGCTTTTCGGAGCAGACTCATTTTTTATAATTTAACGTTTTTTCGATTTGATAAAAATTTCTTTTTGGAGAATTTCTTGAAACAAGTTCTGCTATGAAACCTGCTAAAAAAAGTATTGTTCCAAGTATCATCGTGGTTAATGAAATGTAAAAATACGGGCTGTTGATAACTAAACCTGCTTCAATACCATGTGATAAACAATATAGTTTATAAATTCCCAACCAAAGAGCAGCAATAAAACCAAGAAAAAACATAAGTGTTCCTAAAGTTCCGAACAAGTGCATTGGTCGTTTGCCAAATTTCGTTATAAAAGTTATTGATAATAAATCAAGAAAGCCATTAATAAAACGTTCTAATCCAAATTTAGTAACGCCGTATTTTCTTTTATAATGATGTACAACTTTTTCTCCGATTTTATTAAATCCTGCTTGTTTGGATAGAACAGGAATATATCTGTGCATCTCACCATAAACCTCAATATTTTTTATAAGCTCATTTTTATAAGCTTTTAAACCACAATTAAAATCGTGAAGTTTTATTCCTGTTAATTTTCGTGATGTTCGGTTAAAAAATTTGCTTGGGATGGTTTTTGATAAAGGATCATGTCTTTTTTTCTTCCAGCCTGATACCATGTCATAATCTTCATCAATAATCATTTTATATAATGAGGGAATTTCATCGGGACTGTCTTGCAAATCTGCATCCATAGTGATAACAACATTGCCTTGAGCAGCTTCAAATCCAGAATATAATGCAGCTGATTTGCCATAATTCCTTCTAAATTTTATTCCTTTAACGTCAGAGTTTGTGTTTGACAGTTTGTTAATAATTTGCCATGAATTATCAATGCTTCCGTCATCAATAATAATAATTTCGTGTGAGAAATTATTATCGTCCATCACTTTTTTAATCCAATCAACAAGTTCTGCAATTGATTCTTCTTCGTTATATAAGGGTATTACAACAGATATATCCATTAGATTATATTTTTAATTTTCAATTTCGTTCATTGCTTCATCAAAAGGTTCTTGTTCTTTGTCCTTTTTAACAAAAAATGATAATATTAATGAAAGAACAGTTCCCCAAATAGTAATTGAGAAAATGTAACCAAAAGCGAAAGTAGCCGGAGTAGTTACAGTTTTCATTAATTTCATAGTTGTTTCAATTTGATCACCGTTTATACCTTTATTAAACATGGCATCTTCTATAATTTTGAAATATTGCTCAATACCTTCTGGATTAATCATTTTATAAAAAATGTAATAATAAAAAGCTAAAATTAATGAAGCGAATAAACTAATAAGTACGCCTGACCCTAATGCCTTAGAATATTTCATGTATCCGGCAAGTGATTTGTCACGAAAACTTTTTGTTCCTACATAAATTCCTGCTGCAAGAATTAAATAAATAAAAAAGTCTTGATATTGAGAATTTTGCGAATGAAATGAATAAAATAATAATGATATTATAACTAATGAAAAACCTGTGATAGCACCATAGGTCATTGCATTTTTACCAAAAGTATTTGTGTTTTCTTTAATTGTTTCTTGCATAATAATATCTTATTTATTTTTAAAAGACAAATATAATTAATTTGTAATTATTTTAAATAAAAAACTTTATTATGTTTTGTTTTTTTACGCAAAACCGTAATGTTACAAAGAATAGAGACACATTATATCTGTTTTAGTAGTGAACTCAAACTTTAAACTTTAAACTTTAGAAATTTTTAACTTAATAATTGTTTGAAAAGATTTAATTAATTATTACTTTTGCAATGGGTAAGTCTTATACGACCAGCTCCTATTTGAACTCCCCCAGGTCTGGAAGGAAGCAAGGGTAAAATAGTTGAGCGGTGCGATATAAGTAGCTTACCCACTTTTTTTATTATAGTGCTTGAACAAAAACTCTGTAATGTGTACTATACTTAAAATAGATGAAAATTTATTCTTTGAATGAATCAAATTGTTAAATTGTTATAATAATTGCCCTTATATCTTAACATTAACAATTTAACAATAGAACAATTTAACAATATATTCAACCTGTAAAATAAGTTGTATCGCAATAATATTCTATATTTTAGAGTTTTCTTTTTGACAATATATATGAGTTTGGTATAAAGAGTATAATGTTGATTGATAATTATTTAGTATTTGCACGAAAATTTTGTAACGTGTGTTGTAATTAAAATAGATGGGAATTTATTATTTGAATTATATCCGTCAACTGATGGTAAATGGCTAAATGGGTTTAACAATTTTAATTATATTTTAACAATATAACAATTATTCAACAGGGTAAAACCTGTAAAGTCTCTCTATTTAAAATTTATTTATGCAGACTAAAACAATTTATATTAACGGTGTTGGTAATGTTTGTTTAAAAAAAAGTAATAAGGCGCGCAATGTTAGTATCACAATAAAGCCATTCGAAGGTGTTCGCGTATCTGTGCCAAGAACTTTGAGTTTTATAGCTGCCGAAAAAATTGTTTTTAAAAAACAGGATTGGATAAAAACGCATCTCTCAAAAATTGAAAAAATTGAAGAAAAATTTACTGTTTTTGATGAAAGCATCAATTTTAAAACTCGTAATCATATTCTTCAATTCGAACCTCGCGAAGTAGATTTAATCAGAGTTAAAATATCGAAAAATATTATTAATGTTATTTATCCTGAAGATGAGGATATTCGAAATATTAAATATCAAGTAGTAATACGAAAAGCTATTGAAGAAGCATGGAGAATTGAAGCAAAACAATTTATTCCCGATAGAGTAAAACAACTGGCTGAAATTCATAGCTTTAGATATAATAGTATTTATATAAAAAATATTAAATCGAGGTGGGGAAGTTGTTCTCATCAGGATAATTTGAATTTTACACTTCACCTCATGCGATTACCCGATTATTTAATTGATTATGTTATTCTTCATGAACTTTGTCATACAGTACACAAAAATCATGGTAAAGAATTTTGGGCTTTGCTCAATAAAGTATCAGGCGATGCTAAGGCTTTAAGAAAAGAAATGAGAAATTGGGAAATAAGAATTTATTGATCGATATCTTATCAAAGTTTATAAAGTAGAAAGTTCATAAAGTAAAAAGCTTGTAAAGTAAAAAGTTGAGTTTATTACGAAAAGGCTTCACAGACGTCATTGCGAGAGCGAAGCTCGAAGCAATCTGTTGTTAATCAATAAATAGAGATTGCTTCACTATCGCTCGCAATGACGAAAAACACTCTTCGGAGTAGTTTCTAAGTTTAAGTCTTCAAATTCAAGAGTAGTAATATTAATAACAAAATGCAGATTGAATACAAAAGCAAAAGTATATGAATAAATTAGTTGATCGTTTTCTTAAATATGTAAAAATTGATACACAATCTGATGAAAATTCAAAATTTTGTCCAAGCACAAACAAACAGCTTAATCTTGCAAATAAGATTGTTGATGAACTAAAAAATATTGGACTGCAAGATATAAGTTTAGACGAGAATGGTTATGTGATGGCTACATTGCCGTCTAATATTGACAAAAAAGTACCTATAATACGCTTTATTTCACACATGGATACCAGCCCTGATATGTCTGGGACAAATGTTAATCCTCAAATTATTGAAAATTATAATGGTGAAGATATTATCTTAAACAAAGAAAAAAATATTATTCTTTCACCTGATGATTTCCCTCAGATAAAAAATTATGTTGGACAAACCCTTATTACTACCGATGGGAATACCTTGCTTGGTGCAGACGATAAAGCCGGTATTGCCGAGATAATTACTGCCATTGAGTTTCTTGTTAATAACCCTGATATTAAACATGGTACTGTTAAAATTGGGTTTACACCTGACGAAGAAATTGGCAGAGGTGCAGATTTGTTTGATGTGAAAAAATTTAATGCAGATTTTGCATATACTGTTGACGGTGGAGAATTGGGGGAATTGGAATATGAAACATTTAATGCTGCAGAAGCTAAAATAAATATTGCAGGAAGAAATATTCATCCCGGTGTTGCAAAAGATAAAATGATTAATTCAATTTTAGTGGCTATCCGGTTAAACTCAATGTTACCTGAAAATCAGAAACCGGAATATACTACGGGCTATGAAGGTTTTTTCCATTTACTGGATTTTAAAGGAAGTGTTGATAACACTTCACTTAAATATATTATCAGAGACTTTGACAAAAAAAAGTTTGAAGAAAAGAAAACGCTGATGACAAATGCAGTTAAATTTTTGAATTCTAAATATGGTAAAAATATTATTGATTTGGAAATGAACGATCAATATTATAATATGAAAGAAAAAATAGTTCCGGTTATACAAATTGTTGAAACAGCAAAAAGAGCTATGATTGAGCTTGGTATTGAACCAAAGATTTTTCCTGTAAGAGGTGGTACTGATGGTTCAAAATTATCTTTTATGGGACTCCCAACGCCGAATATTTTTACCGGCGCTCATAATTATCATGGACGTTTTGAGTATGTCCCGGTTCAAACTATGCAAAAAGCTGTTGAAGTTATTGTTAAAATAACAGAGTTGTTTGCTGTAGAATAACGCGTATAATTTTAACATATTATAGTTATTAATAGACCGACCTTCCAGTGTCTGAAAGACCTGGAAGAGTCCATTAATAGTCATTTGTTGTCATTGATAGTCATTAATAGTCATTAATAGTCATTAATAGTCATTAATTGTCATTGACAGCGAAGCCAAATGACAGCGAAGCAAATGACAGCGAAGCAAATGACAGCAAAGCCAAATGACAATCCCGAAGCTTCGGGAACAAATCACATTACGGCTCTACTGAGCTTGCCGAAGTGCAAGATTTAACCATACCAAGTATATTTTATGAAATCATTATTGTTAGAAAATATTAAGATTGATGATTCTTGGAATGATTTTTTAGCGACAAAAAAAATCGTTAAAATTTTACATTGCATTGAAAAAGAGATATATAGTGATATAAACGAGTTTACACCTACTAAAGAAAAAGTATTACGGTTTTTTAATATTTCATTAAACGATGTTAAAATTATTATTCTCGGACAAGATCCATACCCACAAAAAGGAGTAGCAACAGGTCGTGCTTTTGAAGTTGGTGTTTTAAAATCATGGAATGATACGTTTAATAATATCTCGTTAAAAAATATTATTCGTTCAATTTATTATGCATATACCGGTGAATATCAGAAGTATAACTACATAAAAAATGAGATAAACAATGGGTTTAAGATAAAGCAGCCCGATAAATTATTTTCATCATGGGAAAAACAAGGTGTGTTGTTGTTAAATACATCGTTTACCTGTGAATTGGGAAAATCTAACAGTCATGCCAAAATTTGGGAACCGTTTACTATCGAATTATTAAAATATATTGCAAAAAACAACCAAAACATTATTTGGTTCTTGTGGGGTAATAATGCAATAAATATTACAAAAAATATTGATATTAAAAATAAGTTAGTTTCAATGCATCCTATGATGTGCTATAAAAAACAAGGACGTGAAAATGATTTTTTATTTGGGAAAATCAATCATTTTAAAGAAACTAAAAATATTATTAACTGGATGGGTGTTTAATTCGTGATTCGGAAGAAGACAGAATTTCCAATTTTGAGACTACTCCGAAAACTAAAATTTACCAATAAGGATTTTGCTTTGTAATTTTCAAAATCTTAAAGATTTGGGAAATTTAATTTTGTCGATTCAAGAAGGTAAGCCGCTAAGCGGCTAAAATTTTGCCAATGAGGGCTTCGTGTTCATGGTTTAAGTTTATAACTTAAACCTCATTTAAATAAATTTTAGGATTAAGTTATAAACTTAATCCATACAGGGTCTTTAGGAAGCACAAGCGAGGACGCTTGCGCCAGCCGGGGCGAAATCATCAATAAACGCAAATAAACAAACGTTTTTAAGTCCGCCGGCTAGCGGACGTTGAAAAGTTTTTTTTAAAAAGGTAAACAGATGAAAAAAATTACAGATTAAACCTTAAATTTTATGCCTCTGCAAATGGAAAAATAATTACTTTTGCAAAATTAAAATAATAATTTAAAAATAATCAAATGAAATTTTTTATTGACACAGCAAATCTTGATCAAATTAGAGAAGCGCAAGACTTAGGTGTTCTTGATGGAGTTACTACCAATCCTTCGTTAATGGCAAAAGAAGGAATAAAAGGAGAGAAAAATATTTTACAACATTATGTTGACATTTGCAATATTGTTGATGGTGATGTTAGTGCTGAAGTAATTGCAACCGATTTTGAAGGAATGATTACCGAAGGACAAAAACTCGCTGCTTTACATCCTCAAATAGTTGTTAAGATACCGGCTATTAAAGAAGGAATAAAAGCAATTAAATATTTATCAGATAAGGGAATTAGGGTTAATTGCACATTAGTTTTTTCAGTTGGTCAGGCATTACTTGCTGCAAAAGCAGGAGCAACTTATGTTTCGCCTTTTATTGGTAGATTAGATGATACTTCAACCGATGGTATTCAGTTAATTGCTCAAATTGTTGACATGTTTAATTACTATGAATTTGAAACACAGGTACTTGCAGCTTCAATTCGACATACAATGCATATTATTCAGTGCGTTGAGGTTGGTGCAGATGTTGCAACATGCCCTTTAAATGCAATATTAGGTTTACTTAATCATCCTTTAACAGATAATGGTTTGAAAAAATTTCTTGAGGATTATCATAGAGTGAACGGATAATAATTTTAGATTTTAGATTTGTGATTTAATTTCTAATCAATAATCAATAAACAATTATCAATAATAAATAGAATCGTGTTATTATAGATTTTTCAGGAAAATATTAACCCCCGCCATATAAGAAAAGTAGTTGACGTTTTGCGAAGCGGTGGGATAGTTATTTATCCTACCGATACTGTTTATGGTTTAGGTTGTGATATTCATAATCAAAAAGCAGTTGAGAAAATTGCATATTTAAAAGGTGTTAATCCTGAAAAGGCTCTATTTTCATTTGTTTGTCATGACTTGAGTCATCTCTCAGATTTTACAAAGCCAATACATAATGACGTTTATAAGATGATGAGGAGAAATCTTCCCGGACCATTTACATTTATTCTTCAGGCAAATAATAAAGTGCCAAAATTATTCAAAAGCAAAAAGAAAACTGTTGGGATTAGAGTGCCTGACAATAACATTGCTCTTGAGATTGTAAATGAACTGGGAAATCCTATTATGTCAACATCAATTCACGACGACGACGATGTTATTGAATATACTACTGACCCTGAACTGATTTATGAAAAATATAAAGACCTTGTCGATATTGTTATTGATGCAGGATATGGAAATAATGAAGCTTCAACTGTGATTGATTGTTCAAAAGATGAAATTGAAATAATAAGACAAGGAATTGGAGTTTTAAGGTAGCTCTTATTCGTGTAAATTATTCATGTCTTTTGATATGTATTAAACCCTCAAGGTTCTAAAACCTTGAGGGTTTTTTTATGTGACGAAAAATTTTAATAATGAGATGTTTTAATCCGTTAGTAAAATGTTGAGGTAAAAGGAGTTTTACGTTTTTTCTTATAAAAAACGAATAATTATTATACGAATATGATTATTTATTCTTATTTTTATTTGCTGATATAAATTAAAATATAATTTGTCACTATTTCAAAATCAGTTATAAACTAAAGTTTAAAAAAATGAGTGAAACAATATTAAAAGCCTTAATGAGGTTATTTGCAATTATTGCAAATGTTAATAAAGACGGTGTTTCCGACACATCGCGTTCAATAGTTGAATCATATTTAAGACAACAGCTTAATCAAGAGAAAGTTACTGAATATCTTAATTTATTTGACGAATATCTAACTTTTCATCATCGTAGTACAAAGAAAAAAGATGGTTCTTTTGTTCATAAAAGAACTTCGGTTAATTCTGTTAAGGTATTAATGATATGCCAACAGATTAATGAAGAATTAGAACAGGAACAAAAGGTTTTGGTTTTGCTTTTATTACTTGAGTTCATTAGTTATGGTGCTGAAATTACAGAAAAGGAATTAGATTTTGTTAAAATTGTCTCTGATATTTTTAATATAGAAAAATCTGATTATTTGAATAGTAAAGCATTTATTCTTAATTCGTTGAAGAATGTTCCTGTAAAAGAAAATATTCTGACCATAAATAACAAAGAAAAACCAATAAGCCCTGAGTTTAAGCATATTGTGAACAGTAAACTTAATGGGCACATATTAGTTTTGCATATTGTTTGTACTAATATGTATGTTTTTCGATATGTTGGTGAGGACAACTTATATCTGAACGGACATATAATATTGTTAAATCGTTCATATATTTTAACAAAAGGTTCTGCAATTCGCGGTTCGAGAATTAATACAATTTATTATAGCGATATTGAAGGTGAATTTTTACATTCAAAAATAAAATCGAAAGTTATTTTTACCGCAAAAGATGTTGAGTTTCGATTTAAAAACAGTGAGAATGGTGTTCATAATTTTAACTTCTCGGAACAAGGTGGTAAGTTAATAGGAATAATGGGAGGGAGTGGCGTTGGTAAATCTACACTTTTAAATATTTTGAACGGGAATTTAATACCACAACAAGGCAGCATTACAATTAATGGCTTAGATATTAATAAAAATAAAGAAGAATTATCGGGTGTAATTGGATTTGTGCCTCAAGATGATTTGCTTATTGAAGAACTTACTGTTTATCAAAATGTTTATTATAATGCAAAATTATGTTTCGACGGTTTTAGTGAAATTGATTTAAAAAAAATCGTTAATAGGGTACTCGAAGATTTAGATTTGCTTGAGATTAAAGATTTAACCGTTGGTAATGTTTTAAATAAATTTATTAGCGGAGGTCAACGCAAACGATTAAATATTGCACTTGAACTTATTAGAGAGCCTTCGGTTTTGTTTGTTGATGAACCTACATCGGGTTTATCATCAATGGATTCTGAAATTGTTATGGATTTGCTTAAGCAACAAGCATTAAAAGGCAAATTGGTAATTATTAATATTCATCAGCCATCGTCAGATATTTATAAAATGTTTGATAAACTGCTAATCCTTGACAGAGGTGGGTACTTAATTTATTATGGTAATCCGGTTGAGGCTGTTGTTTATTTTAAAACAATGACAAACCACGTAAATGCTCTTGAGAGTGAATGTGCTTCATGCGGTAATGTTAATCCAGAACAGGTTCTGCAGATTGTAGAATCTAAAGTTGTTAATGAATATGGCAAGTTAACCAGAACCAGAAAAGTATCTCCTAAAGAATGGCATCAATTATTTAAGAAAAATATCGAATCAAAATTTTCTGAAAAACAAAGTGATGAGAAATTGCCGGAATATAATTTTAAAATACCAAATAAATTTAAGCAGTTTAAAATATTTAGCATACGTAATATATTATCAAAATTTACAAATAGGCAATACATGCTAATTAATTTTACCGAAGCTCCTTTGTTGGCGCTTATTTTGGCTGTTAGCATTAAATATATAAGTGGTACAATTGATAATCCAAATGCTTATGTTTTTAGCGAAAATATAAATATTCCTATTTATATGTTTATGTGTATAATAACGGCTTTGTTTATAGGATTAACGGTTAGTGCCGAAGAGATTATTAAGGATAGACAGATTCTTAAACGAGAGAAATTCCTTAATTTAAGCAGGTTTAGTTATATAAATTCAAAAGTACTTATAATGTTTGCTTTGTCTGCAATTCAAACAATTTCGTTTATTGTTGTAGGTAATCTAATTATGGGTATTAAGGGAATGACTTTGGCTTACTGGCTAATCTTATTTTCTACATCTTGTTTTGCAAATATTTTGGGACTAAATATTTCTTCTGCTTTAAATTCTGTAGTAACTATTTATATACTTATCCCTTTTATAATTGTACCACAACTCCTATTTAACGGTACAACAGTTCGTTATGAAAATCTTAATAAATTTATTGGGTCTTATAAATTTGTGCCGATTATGGGTGATTTAATGACTTCGCGTTGGGCTTACGAAGCTATGGCTGTTCATCAGTTTAAAGACAATAAGTTTGAAAAGAATTTTTTTGATTTTAAAAAAGAAAAAAGTAATGCTGCTTTTAAAAATTCTTTTCTAATCCCTACACTTCAAACAAAAATAGAAAAATGTGAAGAAAATATTAATAAAAATACAAACAAAGAGAAAACTATTAAGGATTTAAGAATTATTAAAAATGAAATATGTTTACTTATGAAACAAAATCGGGATAATGGCTTCAAATATCTCGATAGTTTAAATATTCATTCTTTTAATAAGACCATCGCTGTTGCTACTCAAAAATATCTTCGTAAAGAAAAAAAATATTACATAAAAAAATTTAATAATGCAGTAGATAACATTGATTATACTTATGAAGATTTAGTTGATAAACTTGGAAGCAAACAAAAATTTGACAAGTTGAAAAAAGAATATCATAATGTTTGTCTATCCGGTTTAGTTCAAAATAAACAAGAGCTTCACAAAATATACGAAACTGATGACAGGCTAATACAGATGATGGATCCAATATATAAAAATCCCGAATCAAATTATGGAAGAGCACATTTTTATGCTCCCGAAAAAAATATTTTTGGTCTCGCTGTCGATACTTTTTGGTTCGATATAATTATGATATGGTTAACTGTTGTTATCTTGTATTTTACCCTTTTACACGATTTATTACGAAAAGCAATTGAGGGTTTCGGTAGTTTAAAGTTTAAGGTTTAATGTTTAATGTTTAAGGTTTAATGTTGTAGTGATAGAAGTTTTAAATTAATTATTGACAAATGGGGAACAAAAAATCAGACATTCAATTTTTAAAAATTATTAGATTAACATCTCGAATTTTAAGTTTTTTTCTATTAGTACTTTTTATCGCATTTGCTTTTGGCGAAGGCTTGCCTTTTATTAATGAAGTAACGTCTCATGAAACATTATTATTTATTGCTGTGTTTATTATGCTTGTTGGTGTTATTATTGCTTTTAAGTACGAGTTGGTTGGTGGTTCTTTTATGATTTTAGCTTATGTGTTTTTTTCAATTGTGAGTAAACAATTAATAGCTGGTCCGATTTTCCCCTTATTTTTACTTATTGGTTTACTTTACATTTATTATTGGTGGAAAACAAAACGCGAATCAAATAATTAGTGTCCATCCGTAAAGTCAATCATAATAGCCGTCATTGCGAGG
>JAUVJB010000184.1 GCA_030592465.1 Bacteroidota bacterium
ACCGACACCATGCAATGGACGCTTTAGTTGTAGCTTTGGCTACAAAAAATCATGTAAATTATTTAAGTAACCAACACGCAAAATCAGAAAACAAACGATACGATTTACGCAATAAACTTCGACATATTGAAGAAAAAACATATAAAGGCGAAAATCGAAAATATGCCAAAGAATTTTTATTGCCTTGGCAAAATTTTCCTGTTGATGCAAAAAATAGTTTAGAAAATATTATTGTAAGTTTTAAGCAAAATTTACGTGTAATAAATAAAGCAAGCAATAAATATCTGGTTTGGAAAAAGAAAAACGGACAATTAAAACGAAACATTGAAACTCAAAAAGGAACTAATTGGGCTATTCGTAAACCAATGCATAAAGAAACTGTTTATGCAAAGGTAAATTTAAGACAGAAGAAAACAGTTGCCATAAATGCTGCAATTGACGGAGTTTTTACTAAAAAATTTATTATTGTTGACAAAGATATAAATCAAAAAGTAAAAAAACTAAAATCAAAACATTACGATATCAAGATGCTTAAAAAATATTTTATGGATAATAAATTTAATGGCAATAAGATTAAAAAATTAGAGGTTTATTACCAAGAAAATAACTATTCGGCTGTTAGAAAAACAGTTGATGATAGTTTTAAATCTATAAAATGGATTGAAGAATCTATAACAGATACTGGAATACAAAAAATTCTTATTAATCATCTTAAAAAATATAACGAAATTGATGAAGAAGGAAAACAAAAAGAAAGACCCGATTTAGCATTTTCGGAGGAAGGACTTAACGAGATGAATAAAAATGTTAAGGAACTTAACCAAGGCAAAGAACATCAACCAATATATAAAGCTAGAGTTTATGAAACTTTAGGAAATAAATTTGCGGTTGGACAAACTGGCAATAAAAAAGATAAATATGTTGAAGCTGCTAAAGGAACAAATTTGTATTTTGCAATTTATAAAGGTAAAAACAAAAAAGATGAAACAGTTAGACAATACGACACAATCCCTTTAAATATTGTAATAGAACGCCTAAAACAAGGCGAAAGCCCAGTACCTGAGACTTTTTTCGACAAAGACAATTTGGAATATAATTTGATTTTCTATCTGTCGCCAAACGATTTGGTTTATGTGCCAAGCGAAGAGGAACAAGACAATATTAATAGTATTGATTTTAGCTATTTAAGTAGAAAACAAAAAGGTAGAATTTGCATTTTAACTGATTGCTCAGGAACAACAGCAAATTTTATTCCTTATAGGACGGCAAGTTTAATTTTTAATATGAATTTTAAAGAACAAAACAAAAAAGGTTTTTCCTATCAAATTCAAAATGAATATGGATTAGGTAGTCCACAATCAAAAAATCAAAAATGTATAGACAATACAATGATAAAAGAAAAATGTATAAAACTAAAAGTAGATAGATTAGGACAAATAGTAAAAATTGGAGAGTATTAGAATCTAAGTTTTAATCATTCACAGGGTGACTTGGAGTCACCCTGTGAATTAATAACTACTATCATGAACTTTGAAAAAGACTACATATATCATATCTACAACCAAGGCAATAACCGTCAAAAGATATTTTTTAAAAGAGAAAACTATTTGTTTTTCCTAAAAAAGATAAAAACCTATATAACACCTTATGGCGAAATTTTAGCTTGGTGCTTAATGCCCAACCACTTTCATTTAATGGTTTTTGTTAAGGAAGTAGCGTTAGCTAAAACCCCGTTTAGTCATCCGATGACTTATAGTCATCGGATGACTAAACGCACCATAAACCAGTCCATTGCAATAATGCTTCGCTCATATACTCGTGCCATTAACAAACAAAAAGACAGAAGCGGTTCTCTATTTAGAGTTAAAACCAAAGCCGAATGTATAAACTGCCAAAACGGTATAACACCATCATTTTTTTCGAATAACGGTATAACAAAAATTAATTTACAAAATCGCGAAAATCAATATCCGCAAGTTTGTTTTAATTACATACACCAAAATCCTGTTAAAGCTAAATTAGTGAATAATGCTGTTGATTGGGAATTTTCTTCAGCTTTAGATTATGCGGGTTTGCGAGATGGGAAATTGGTTAATAAAGATGTTGCACAAAAATATATTCAAGCCATATTCACGGGGTGACTCACAGTCACCCCGTGAATGAATAAAAACAACTATGATAAAACGTACATTATACTTCGGAAATAATGTTTATTTGCACACTAAAGATGAGCAATTGCTTATTAATTTTGCAGATAAAAATAAAGAACAATCAACTGTGCCAATTGAAGATATTGGTGTTGTAATACTTGATGCTTATCAATTAACAATATCACAAAATTTAATATCGAAATTACTCGATAATAATGTAGCATTAATAACTTGCAATAGTAAGCGAATGCCACAGGGCTTAATGCTAAATCTCAGCGGTAATTCTATTCAACAAGAAAGGTTTAAATATCAAATACAAGCAAGTTTACCATTAAAAAAACAACTTTGGCAGCAAACCATAAAAGCCAAAATTGCTAATCAGCGAGCTTTATTACTGAATTTGAACAGCGAGGGCTTCGCTCAAAGCGAAACCCTCGCTCATCAAAACCAACTTGAAAATATGGAATACTGGAAAAATTCTGTTCGCTCGGGCGACCCTGATAATTACGAAGCACGTGCTGCAGCATTTTATTGGAAAACTATTTTTAAAAAATTTGAATCGAATTTTACAAGAGGACGTTACGAAGCCGACCCGAATAATTTGTTAAACTACGCTTATGCAATATTAAGAGCAATAACTGCACGCTCGCTTGTTGCATCGGGTTTATTACCAACATTAGGCATACATCATCATAATAAATATAATGCTTATGCCTTGGCAGACGATATTATGGAACCTTACAGACCTTTTGTTGACGAAATTGTATATAATATAGTACAAAAATATTACGATAAAAATAAATTGGAACAAAAATATGAGCTCACTACAGAATTAAAAGCAGAATTATTAATAATTCCTGTTATTGATATTGTAATTGATAATGAAAGAAGTCCGCTTATGATAGCAATGCAACGTACAACAGCAAGTTTATTTCATTGTTTCGAGGGTAGCAGCAAAAAAATTCTTTATCCGGTAATGTAACAACCGGCGAGAGCTTCGCTTGAAGCGAAACCCTTGCTCATAAATAATATATAAAATGAATAATTTATCTAAACTAAATCAATACAAAGTTATGTGGGTTATGGTTTTTTTCGATTTGCCGACCAATACTAAAAAGGAACGCAAACAAGCAGGTTCTTTCAGAAAACGCTTAATTAAAGATGGTTTTTCAATGTTTCAATTTTCAATTTATTTACGACATTGTCCGAGTAGAGAAAATGCAAATGTTCATATAAAACGTGTAAAATCATTTTTACCGCCCGACGGACATGTAGGTATTTTACAAATAACCGATAAGCAATTTGGTATGATGGAACTTTTCTATTCAAAAAAAATTGAAAAAAAACCTGAAATTCATCAACAATTGAGTTTGTTTTAATTTTTTTTCAATAAAAATTCAGGGTTTAACTTTAAGTCAAACCCTGAATATTACACAGTTTTTTTATTTCAAAAAAAGCACTTAATTTGTTGTGATACAACGTATTAGGCTCAGGTATACTGTGTTTAATACATCAAAGATACAAAATGAAAGCAATTCACAACGAACAGTAAGCAAAAGTTCTAAAACGAGGTTATAGTCTATGGCACCATTTTCTTCCCCATTCCCTCTTTTCTGCCCGGAGAACTATTATATACTTCGATAATATTATAAATCACAGCAATAAAATCTTTTGAAAATTCTCCATGAAAATAACTGTGGATAAGGTTAATATATTCCACCACATCTTTTTCATAATCTGTCAAATTCGGATTTTCAGGATGTAGAAGGTAAGCAATTGTTTTAAGCTTAAAGGTTGGAACTGCCATAAAAACAATAACTGAAGTCGGATCTGTCATCTGATTTACAAAAGTCTGAGTACCATGATCAGGAACAGAATATAATTCCAGAGAAACCTGTTTATTCATATCAAATAGAGAATCTGCTTTTTCGTAAAATCCAAGAAGAATATCTAATTTTATCATGAAATGCTCTTCTTTTGTATCTTTCAAATGTTGAATAATTTCTTTGATTTTCTCTTTTTTCGGAAGGAATCCACAACCTTTGACAGCATTATTGACCTTGAATTTTGAGTCTTCTCGCTGATATCCATAAGTGGCAATAATTCCATTGTGAGCTCCTGCTAAACCGGGCATTTCACCGGTTTTGATTTTTTCGAGAGATTCAGTCCTTTCCGACAGATTCCATTCAATGAATTCATCCGGAAAATCTACCAGTTTATATTCATTCCATTTCCCATCAACTTTTGCTCTGATGAGGTTCTCATCCAGTTTGGAAGCATCCACAGATTTTTGAACAAATGTTTCCCCTTCCCAGAATTCCTGACCAAATCCTCCGCTTTTCACATTTTCCTGGGCGCAACCGATTAGAAACATCACGCAAAAAACACCAATTAATAATTTCATCTATCCTCCTTTTTTTCGTTGATTTTTTGACGCTGATTTTCACTGATTATTTATGATTTAATATAATTTTCTTTTTGACGGGATTAACAAGATATACCGGATATTTACTATAATTAAATTTTATCCTGTAATTCCTGTTTATCCTGTCTAACATTTTTCATAATTTATCATATTCTATCTGCGTTTAATTCCGTTTTTATTCCTCAAAGATCCATTTCTAAAATTTCAGAAATTTCCTCTAAACAATACTTCTATTACTATGTTTAATACATCAAAGATACAAAATGAAAGCAATTAATAAAACCTGAATTAGCTTTACCCCGCTAGTGCCTACATGTTGTCCGTGCATTTAAAATAAGGATTTTATTATTTAATACTTCCCGCTTTTAGACGTTTTTATCCGCCAATAGTCGCACTATGAAAAGTCTAAAAGATTAGTAATACCCAACAGCTGCATATCCAACCCAGTGATGGATATTTGCAGGAGCGGTAACTCCCATACCTATATCATCAACTTTTATATGCTTATGGTCAATGCTGTTTGCATAACCAACGAGAGTTCCTTTTAATTCTTTGTTTTGTAATTTTTGCAATTCTAATGTAGTTAACAAGCCAACCGGCACAGAATATCTGCCACACCACGACCATGTTCCCTTTTTAAAATTATTTTTGTCTGTTGTAAAATCAACAAATTTATGAATTTTTTCCTGTGTAAGTTTTCCCACAAGCGAATTGTTAATTATTTCATGTTCATGTTTTACTGCCTTTTTATAACCTGCGGTGTCGCTTCCGTAAAAATCAAGTTCTGATGTTCCCCAATCCTTATCGCCATAATGAACAGCATCTGTGCTAATTACAAATGCATAATCTTTACCCCACTCCCATTTCTTTTGTTCAGCTACATAGTTAATTGCTTTTGATAGATGCTTTGAAATAACTTTCATCCGTTCAAACGACATATAAGGAACAATAATTGACACAATTTGAACATCGTGATTATTATGCTGCAAGAAAGGAATAATTGCTTCAACAGAATGTTCTATTGACTGCATTGAATCATTCACTTGATAAATGTTTTCAGGTAATTTTTTAATTATTTCTTCTCTAATTGGCGATACTTTAATATTTCCATAAGGTTCTTTCCAAAATGTATAACTATCAAAAATTATTTGATTTTCTAAATTTAATAATCGTGCTTTGTGAGCTACTCCAAAAAATATTATAGTTTTTGCTTTCACATTATTTAAAACAGCAGGATACAGATAGCCTACGTAAGAATAATCATCGTGTGGAGATATTGCAGTTTTCCAATAATCAATATGATTTACAGAATCTTTAACCAAAAAATTTTTTAATGAATCTGCATATAAACTGTCAATACGACAAATCACAGAATCCATTTGCCATGAATGCTGAGCAAACCCAACAGTATCAACAGGCTCTCTTATTGTAACATTTTTATTAGCGGTGTTACATGAACTTAAAAAAACAACAAATAGTAACAAACTCAAGGTGAGTAGATTGTTTCGCATATCAAATAAAGTTTTAAATTAATTTTTTTCGACAATTTAAAATTAACAACTTTAAGAACAGAAAACAAAATAAAAAAGCTAAAGTTTACCCTGTGAAATGCAAAGCAATTATTTAACAG
>JAUVJB010000116.1 GCA_030592465.1 Bacteroidota bacterium
GGCAAGACAATAAATTTAAAAGAAGCCGGGGTGCTCTCAACCGCATAATAATTCTTCGATTTAACTACAAATGAATATTCACCACTAGGTAGATTAGTATATTCCTTTTTGGTTTGTTCTGTCCAGTTACTCCATTTTTTATCAAAGCCTTCTAACTTATATTTATATTTTATTTTCTTAGTGTTTTCATAAAATGTTGACGAAAATGAAAAAATAATTGAATTATTTTTATATTCTATTACAGGTATTAAACTTGTCGGTTGCGTTAAGGATAAATGTGTAAAATATTTCCCTTGTTTGATGGTGTCATTATAATAAGTTCCGTTAAAAATAATAGAATCAGAAGATATTTTCACATTTCGAATTAAAGCTCTGAATGGAATATGAAAATTTTGTTTAACATTATTATCGTAACGATATAGTTCTTCGTCAATAGAACCTATCCATATTATATCGGTTGTGTCGAGATAAAAACAATATACAAACCCAATTCTTTTAAATATGGTATCATTAAAAATGAATTTTAAATTATTGTCTTTTTGAAATGAACCTAATGAATAATCAGAGCATGACCATATCTTATTTCTATTATCAGTGCCAATTTGATTTACTCTAATAGTGTCAAAGCTTTTTTGAAAAGAAGTATCTCTAATAAATTTGAATTCTTTACCATTCTTAATATGAATAGGTTTAAAAAATCCTTTTGATGTTGCTAAAATCATTCTATTATTAATATTATATACAAAGTTAAAATCAAGTTGAGGCAAGCCGTCACTTGTATCATAATGCGAAATTTTATATTTTAAATCATTGTCTGACAAAAAATCAATTTTATATACCCCGTTATATTCAGAAGTCAACCAAAGATTACCAATACTATCGCTTACAATTTCCCTAATAGATTCCTTAAATTCTTTAAACTTTTGTTTATTAATAAATTTAATGTTTTTAGCTTTATTATTAGTATCTATTTCAAGAGACATAACTCCTGTTGTTAGACCAAGAAATAAATAATTTGACAATTTCTTTGATGTCCCCATACAATAAATTAAATCCGTTGCCTCAACTTCTTCAGCGATTGTGTCGTTAATCTGCATAAGTCCATAATCTCCGGCAGCTAAAAGTCTATCATCAATTTTAATAAAATCCCAAAAACCAAAATTAGTATTTTTAACCTTTAAAATTTTATATTTTTTATTGGCATCTTTTAAATTAAATTCAGGAAGATAATAAACACCATGAATAGTAGAAAAATAAATTTTAGAATTAAATTTTGTTAATGCGATTATGCTTCCTTCAATATTATTTAAGGTTGAATACCGTGTTATAGGGTAATTAATCTGAATATAAGATATTCCATTGTCTAAAGCTGCCCAAAGATTTTCACTTTTATCAATAAATACATCTTGAACGGTGTTGTTTTGTAAACCGGAATTTTTATTCACAACCTGAATAAAATCACCATTTCTATCAAACAGAATAATACCTCCACGTATAGTTCCAAACGCATAAGAGTTATCATTAATTTTAATACCTGAATTTATACCATATTTTTTTATATAATCCCAAACTTGAAGATTAAATTTTTTGATTATTGATTTTGGAAAATCATTATCATTAAATTTATTATTGTTTGATTTTAAATCAATTAATCCAAGATTATAAATATAAAAACCATTTGAATTATAAATAAAAATTTTGTTATCAACATAAGGAATAATATAATCAACGTAAATATTTGATGCCCCGGGCAATCTGACTACTGTATCGTTTTTAAGAACAAATAAACCTTTACCTTCCTGAATAAGGAATAAATGACTGTGGGCAACAAAACCAAGAGATGCAAGTAATTTAACAGGAATAACAGTAAATTTGTTTTTATATAGTTTAAAAATCTTATCAATTGTTAAAAAGAAAACACCTTCAGTAGTAATACAAATTTTCCAAACATCATTAAATTTTCTGTCTTCTTCATTTAACTTATCCATTAACGAAACATAGGTTAATTTGCCCAAAGAATCAGAAGCCATGTATCCTAATTCGTTAAATGCCCCGACATAAATTATTCCGGTACTATCAATTGCGAGTGAACGCACAACTGAATTATTCGGAGTTGTATATGTTCGCCAACTTTCTCCATCATATTCCAACACTCCTTTATTATTACCAAAATACATCACACCTCTTTTGTCCTGTACAATAGCCCAATTTTGAGATTCTGCATCATATTCTTTTGTTGAAAAATTCCTAATAAAAGGCATTCCTTTATACTCAACATTCTGCGAGAAACAGGTTGTGGTGTAAAGAAAAAAACCTAATAATAAATATGTTTTTAAATTTTTCATGTACTTACTTTTACATATCCAATCAGTCCACAGATTGCATAAATTTAAAAAGTATTAATTTGTGAAATTATCGGACTTTTATAAACTTGTAATTTAAAATTACTTGCCATTATATCTAATACCCAATACAAGAATATCATCTACTTGCTCTAAATCACCTGCCCAGCGTTCAATAGTTTTGTCAAGAATAATTTTTTGTTCAAACATACCGGCTTCTCTAATTTGTAAAAACATTTGTTTAAATTGTCGATACTTAAACTTTTTGGCTTTTTCGCCACCAAATTGGTCTGCATAACCATCAGTAAACATATAAATTAAATCGCCTTTAGTTAATTTAATTTTATGGTTTGTAAATGGTTTAGTAATATTTTTATAAATACTAACAGGCATCTTATCCGGACTTACTTCAATAAGTTCATCATCTCTAACAATATATATCGAATTATTAGCTCCCGCAAAATTTAAAGTATTATTCTCTGCATCAATAACACAAATAGACATATCCATTCCATCACGTATGCTGTCGTCTCGGCTGGATTGCTGTAAAGAGTTAATAATTTTGCCCTTTAGATTATCTAAAATCTCATTTGGTTGAATAATATTATTAATATTAACAATTTCATTAATAAAAGATGCTCCAATAATACTCATAAATGCTCCGGGTACACCATGTCCGGTACAATCGGCAACTGTAATAATAATTTTTTTATCTTTCTGATGAACCCAATAGAAATCACCACTTACAATATCACGTGGTTTATATAAAATAAAATATTCTGAAAGTATTTTATCAATTATTTTTTTTGAAGGAAGAATTGCAGCTTGTATTCGTTTTGCATAAATTATACTATCAATAATTTCTTGTTTTTGTATTGATATTTCATCACGTTGTTTTAGAGCAAAATCTCGTTGTGTTTGGATTTCGTCTTTTTGTTGTTGAATTTGTTTTTCTGCACGTTTTATATTGCTAATATCAGAATCTATAGCAATTAGTTTTTTTACTTTATTATTATCGTCTAAAATTGGTGTTAAAGTTGTTTGAACCCATATTTTATCATCTGATTTAGTAATTTTTTCTGTTTCATAAATAATAGCCTTCTTCTCACCAAACCAAACATTAATTAAATCATTAATATGAAGATTTGAATCAATACCAATAATATTATTTTTCTCATTAATTAATTCATCAATAGTATAACCATACATACGAGAAAAGCCGGCGTTTACCCACACAAAATTACCTTTACCATCCATTAACGAAACTGCATTGTCCGTTTTACTTGCTACTATTGACATTTTTTTCAATTCTTTATTGACCTGAACTAAAATTTTTGCCTGATTTATAATTTTTTCATTTTGCTTTTCTATTCTTTCTTCAGCTTCAATAAGTTTGGTAATATCTGTATCAATAGCAATAACTTTTGTTATATTACCTGTTTTATCAAGTATAGGCGTTAATGTTGTTTTTGCCCACAATCTTTCTCCTTTAGCATCAACAGTTAAAAATTCATAACTTACAGGAACTTTTTCTTCAAAACATTTATTAATCGCTTTGTTTACTTTTGGAGAATCATTTGAATTTTTAATGTTTGTTGACACCTTAGAAATAAACTGTTCAAAAGTTAATCCATACATTTGAGTAAAACCCGGATTAACCCACTTAAAATTACCTTGTGCATCAATAAGCACAACAGCGTTTTTTGTTTCTTGTACTATAAAAGATAGTTTCTCTAACTCCTTATTTGACTGCTCTAATTGTTCAGTTTGTGTTCTTAGCTCTTCTTTTTGTTGTTCAATCTCTTCAACAGCTATTTTAATCCCTTTTTGCAGACGTTGTTTTTCTTTTCTTAAACGTAATGTTCTAATCTTAATAATTTGATAAATAACAAAAATTGTTATAACAAAATAAGCAATAAAGGCAAAAATTGTTCTATACCAAGGTGAAGAAACTGTGAACTCATAAACAGCTTCATCACTTTCAACATCATAAACATTCTTTGCTTTAACTCTAAAATAATATGTCCCTTCAGGCAAATTCGTATATTCCTTTTTAGTTTGGGAAGTCCACTCACTCCAATCTTCATCAAAGCCTTGAAGAAAATATTTATATTTATTATCTTCTTCCGAATAATAATCAGGATAGGTATATTTAAAAATTATTGAATTATTTTTATACTTAATGCTTGTGTTATTTACTATTTTGTGATTATTTCTTTGAAACCCATTATAAATAGTTGAATCTTTAGCAATGGTAACTTTTTTTATTATGGGATTATATTTACAGTCAATACTGTATTTCAGGTTTTTATCGAAACGAAACAATGTATTAACTGAAAAGAACCATGCAATGCCATTATCATCAACGAAAATATTTTCGAACAAATTTTTTGCAATGCGTTTAAACGGAGCAGTAATTAACTTTTTTAAACTATCGTTATATAGACAGATACCTTTTTGTATAGTATTAAACCATTTATTATTTTGTTTATCAATAAAAATTCTTTCAATTGATAAAGAATCAATCGAATAATTTAATCCATAAGCATTTAAAGAAACAAATTTATAGTCATTCGGGTTTACTGTTGTATCCTTAATAGTATAAAGACCTTTTTCTGAAGATATAACTATTTTATTATCAATAAGGTAAACCCGACAATTGTGCATATCGGGCAAACCATGAGAGGTATCATAATAAAACGCTTTATAATTCGACAAATCTTCTTCTTTGTTAAATCTTAAATATATTATTCCATTAAGCGAGGTAGAAATCCATAAACAACCTTTCTTATCAGTAGTAATAAGCTGAATATTTTCATTAAGCCCTTTAATAGCATCTTTATCATTAAAAATTAGATTATTATTAATATCTAATGTTAAAGTCATAGATGAGAGACCATTTGAATTACCAAGAAAAACTCTATTTGGTTTACGAACTGATTGACATATGCTAAAACATGCATACATCTTTTTTAATAATTTTACTGTCAAATCATCTTTAACATAAACAAGATCACGTAATGTACCTGCTAACAATATTTCTTTATTATTAAGTTTTATCTTTGAGTGTTCTAAATTATAAATATATTTAGTTGATAAAGGCAATAAGGAGTAGTTATTTACTAAATTGTTACTATCTAATTTCGGCAAATAAAACATACCTGATGATGTTCCAACAAATAATCTCTTTTTAAAATAATAAAGAGATTGAATGCTGCCTGAAACACCGTTTTTTTCATTAAATTGAGTGATAGGTGAATTCAAATCAATTTTTGAAACACCTTTTTCTGTTGCAAGCCATAAGTTACCCTGATTGTCTTGATAAGAATAATAAATTGAATTTGTCGGCAATCCTATTGTTTTATCAAATATTTTTACAAGATTACCTTTTGGTGTAATAATTACACATCCCTTTTTCAACGTTGTGATAACACAGTTTCCATTGCTTAATAAATTCCCTGTATATATATGAGAATCAATAAAATAATCATCAATCTGTGTTTTAAATTTTGTAATTGACTTATCTTCATTAAAATTATTTGATAGTTGATCAATATAATTTTTTTTATTAATAGTATCTGTAGGAGAATATAAATAAAATCCGTCATTTCGAGTTCCTAATAAAATTTTATTGTTTTCAAAAGGAAGCATTACATATACAGATTTAGAACAGACAGACTTTCCTTGGTAGAGATTTTTTAATGTATCATCAACAAGCTTAAAAATACCCTTTTCATCATCAACAGTATAAATATCATCATTTACTTGAAATGCCCTAAACTTAGATATTTTAGAAGGAATATAAACTTTCTTAAGTTTATTATTATGAAAATGATATATGTATTTTCGTCCTGCTATAAAATATATACCGTTAATTGTAGAAAAAACTTTCCATATTTCTTCAAAATTAATTTCTGACAGGCTGTCAGATAATGAAATGTATTCTAATTTTCCTTCCTGATTATTTTTCAAATACCCAAATTGACGAGTTGTACCAACATATATTACCCCTAAACTGTCAGATACTAAAGAACGAGCATTAATATTATTAGGCAATTTAAATAATTCCCATGTAACACCATCATAAATTAATACCCCATCGGAATCAGCAAAATACATTATTCCGTTATTGTCTTGAGCAATTGACCAGTTTTGCAAACTGAATTTTTGACCTTCAAACGAGTAATTTTTAATAAAAGGCAAACCTGTTTGATAATCAGTTTGACCTTTTAAATGAAATATACTAATAAAAAATATACAGAGTATCCAAATAATATTTCTAAAAAAATTTCTCATAAAGGGTATATAAAAACACCAAAATATAATTAATAAAGTTATTAAATATTGAAGAACTAACCAAAAATAATTCTAAATAACTTTATTTGTAACTATTCAGTCACTATATTAACCTTAATAGCCACTGATTCACAGATTTCAAACTACCAAAGGTATTTTTTTATATAAAAATTAATCTGTGAATTTGTGGCAAGTATTTATTTTTCAACATTTTATATTGGCTGAGTAGTTACCTTTATTTTAATAAATTTTTACTTAAAAACAAATTAAAATTTAACTCCAATAATAAGAATATCGTCAACTTGCGAAAAGTCCCCTCTCCAATTATCAAGGGTTTTGCTAATTAGTGATTGTTGTTCACTCATATCTTTACTATGAATATTCAGCAACATATCTTGAAACTGACCTGTCATAAATTTCTCATTATTTTTACCACCAAATTGATCTTTAAATCCATCTGAAAACATATATAAAACAGAATCTTTATTGGTTTTAAATGAATGATTAGTAAACGAAACACCTAATTTACTTGAAAATACACCTCCAATTGAATAAACATCCCCGTCAATACTGTAAAGTTTATTATTTTCTATAAAATATGCTGTGCTATTAGCACATGCAATAGTAAATTCGTTATTGTCCTGATCAATGCAACAAATGCTAATATCCATACCATCATCCTGAAAATTGGGATTACCATTATCTTGATTTAAAATGGAAACAATTTCTTGGTTTAATTTTTTTAATATTAAAGATGGAGATGAGATTTTTTTTGTTTTAACAATCTCATTTAATAAAGTATTTCCAATCATCGACATAAAAGCACCCGGCACACCATGTCCTGTACAATCAGCAGCCGCAATAAAAATTTTATTATTTTGTTCTGAATACCAATAAAAATCACCGCTTACTATATCTCGTGGTTTAAAAAATACAAATGATTGTGGCAAACGTTTTTTTATTGCATCTTGATAAGGCAAAATAGCCTCTTGTATCCTGCTTGCATAACTTATACTATCAAGTATTTGCAAATTTCTCTTTTTTAATTTTTTGTGCGATTCTGCAAGCAAAGTACTCTGCTGTTCTATTTTTTCTTTTTGTTCTTTAAGTTGAATATTATTTTCAGCTAATAATTTATTTGTTTTTTTCTTTTGCAGTAATAATCTATATAACAGAGCTAAAAATATTAAAACAACTGAAAAACCTATAATAAGAAAATTCCTGATTAAAGCTGCATTTCTAATTTGTGCTTTTTGCTCTTTTATTGTTAATTCTTTAATTTTCTGTTCTTTACCGAGAAGGTCAACTTGCATCTGCTTTTCTTTTGTCAGCTTTTTTTGATTTGTTAAATCTTTCTCCGTTAATATTAGTTGTTTTTCTTTTTGTTCTTTATCTTCAATTGCATGATGAGTGATATTCTTCATATTATCAATCTCTTGTTGACTTTTCTGCTCTTTCTTTTTTACTTCTTCATTCTGAATATGCTTACTAAGAGACGAATAATAATTAAAATATTCAAATGATTTTTCTGTATTACCAAGTTTTTTATAATTTTCGGCTATTATCCCATAACAACTTTTAATTAACTTTATGTCGTTTGTTTCTTTTGCTATTTTTAATGCAGCTTGACCATTATTTATTGCCTCTTGATATTTACCCAAATTTTGATATGTAACTGCAATATTATTTAAGGCAGTTGCTGTTTTATTTTTACTATTTAATTTCTTACTTACTTTGTAACTATCATTAAAAAAAACCATTGCTTTATCAAATTTCATCATATCAGAATAAATTAACCCGATATTTGTATTTATTTGATATATAGCATTGTCATTACCGACTTTTTTATTTATTTCAAGTGATTGTTTAAAACAACTAATGGCTTTATTCTGTAGATTATTATCCCAATATAAAAAGGCTAATAAATTAAGTAAACGCCCTTGTTCGTTCTTATCTTCATTAATCTGAGATTGAGTAATTAAGTCTTGATATTTGTCAATTTGCTGCTGTAATTCAGGTGTTATTTCATTTTGAGATTTAACAATAACGGAGGTTAACAAAAATAGGAATAAAACACCAAGATTAAGTATTTTTCTTTTTTGGTTCATGCCAATTAATGATTAATAAAAAAACTATACCTTATTATATTCATAAATAATTAAAGATAAGTATTCAAGTAAAATTACTCTTTTTTATTTAAATATTTATAATTTTTGCAAAAAAAATCCCGTCAAAAATTTTAACGGGATTTTTTTTATGTGAAAAAACTTATTATCTGCACTGGTTTAAGTTTGTAACTTAAACCATAAATAAATATAAGTTTATAACTTATTATAAAAAGAATAATTTTATGGTTGATGATGATTATTAAATATTTATATGCCGAATTTAATTTGTTATTTTTTTTTATTATTGTTGTTGTATTTTATTTGTACGGCGAAGTTACAAACTTCGCCAAGCACAAAGCAAATACTATTTAGTGCTTGAACGAAAACTCATAGAAATATAAGTGTTTGATAAGAAAACGTCAAGAACAAGGCTTGCGAAGTCTTAAAAATCAGGAGTTTACTAAAGTAAATGACTGATTTTTAAGACGAGTATAAC
>JAUVJB010000141.1 GCA_030592465.1 Bacteroidota bacterium
AAATGGGGATATGATAAACTGAATTGGTATAGTAAATGGGCGAGTGCGTGTGGGGTTTAATTGTGCCTAACACGTGTATATCACACATAACAAACAATATTTGATACAATTAGAAATAATTTTGACAAAAATGAGCAATGACCAAAAAATACATCAAATATTAATTCACAACGAGAACATCAGGGAGCATTTACCCCACTGCACTTATTGTGATACTTCACAGGAAAATGTTATGTTGATTGAATATAGAAATGAGCCTATTTGTCCAAAGTGTCTTAGGGATGAAGTATATGAGGATGATTTGACTTTAACGGAATATAATAAATTAATTGAAAATAACGTGATGGATGACTCTGCCGTTAAGGAGTTGTTGTCAGAACCTAATATTGATTAAAATGAAAACAAAAGAAGAAATTTTAAGACAGGAAGTTCAAAATGATACTAAAAAGAAAACTGTTGAGCCAACTATTAAAAATGCTAATGAGTTTATTAATCTTTGTAATTGTTTTGGCTTAGTAAATGCAAAAGAGGGCGGAGTATTAGAATTAGACAGCCTTCTTATTGATTTTTACAAATGGTTTGAATTAAGAAAAAATAAATAATTAAAAAACAACTAAAATCTAAAAACATGGAAACTAAAGTAAAACAGAACGAATTAGTAAAAGTAATTGAATCCAGTGAGTTAAAATCTGAAACAAGTAATTTTATCAAAGAAAAGTTCCTGCCATTCTTTGAGCAGGCGGAGGAATGGAAGGAGAAAGCAAGGACATTAACAGTAACTGATGTTTCACAGATTCGTGAGATGAAAATGGCACGTGAGGCTCGGTTGGCATTAAGAGATATTCGCATAAATGCCGATAAAACCCGAAAAACATTAAAAGAAGACAGTTTGAGATACGGCAAGGCTGTTCAGGGTGTTTATAATGTAATTGATTTTCTCATTGTTCCTATCGAAAAACATTTAGAGGAGCAAGAAAAGTTTGTTGAAATTTTAGAAGCAAAACGTAAGGCAGAATTGAAGGCTAAAAGAGAAATTGAATTACAACCATTTGAGGAGTTTGTAATATTAGATTTAGATTTGGCAAATATGAACGAGGAAAACTATCAAAAACTCCTGAACGGTGCGAAACTTCAATTACAAGAAAAAATTGATGTTGAGAAAAAAGTCGAAGCTGAAAGAATTGAGCAGGAAAGAAAAGAAAAACTATTTGCAAATAGACAAAACCAAATTGCCCCCTATGCTCAATTTGATTTTAAAATAGGATTGACTTTAAATATGTCCGACAATGACTTCAATGTTCTCTTAATTGATTTAGAAAAACAAAAAGAAAAATACGATATTGAGCAAGAACGCATCAGAAAAGAAAACGCTAAGCTAAAAGCCGAAAGGGAAGCCAAAGAAAAACAACTGGAAAAAGAAAGAGCTGAAGCAGAGGCAAAACGCAAGGCTATTGAGGAAAAGGCACAAAAAGAAAAAGAAGTTATCAAAGCTAAGCTAAAAGCCGAAAGGGAAGCCAGAGAGAAATCGGAAGCAGAATTAAAAACAAAAACTGAAAATGAACGTAAAGCTAAATTAGAGAAAGCTGAAGCTGAACGTAAGGCAAGAACTGCCCCCGATAAAATTAAATTAAACGAACTTGCCCTGACTATTGATAATATTATTTTGCCTGAATTAAAAAGTGAGGATGGACAAAAAATTTTAGAAAATATAAAAATACTTTTAGATAAAACATCTAAATATATTCGTGAAAAATCGGCAGTTATTTAATTAGCCTGCTTACTGTCAAAGTAATAATAATTCTTATTTATTAATTTAATATAAAAAAATGAAATCACTTAAAAATGATTATTGTATCAAGATGTTTGCTGATAGTGGAAATAATTCTCGACCACAAATGAATGAAATCCATCTTGAAAATGGGTTTCTATATGCCTCTGATTTACATATGGCAGCAAAAGTAAATGCGGATATTTGTGTAAAAAAATATAAATCAATTGAAAAATATCCAAATGTTGAGGAGTTAATATCCGAGCATAATTCTGATGAAACAAAAATATTTAAAGTAAATACTCTTTTTAATGAATTAATGAAAAGAGAGTGTTGTTTTAAACAAAAATTTATTGATTGTTCTGAATGTGATGGTACTGGAACAAAAATTTGTGAGTGTTGTGATAGTGAGTATGATTGCGTAAATTGTATGGGTGAGGGAATTATTGCAGGAGAAAAACTTGAATTGACGAGTAAGCATCATTGCAAATTATTTAATAAAAAGTACAATTTAAGACATTTAGATATTATTTTAAAAACAGCAATCATTTTAAGTGTTGATGATATTGAAATTTCAAATGCAGAAAAATCAGGAACTATATTTAAAGTAGGGGATTTTACAATACTTTTAATGCCAGTATTTAATTAAAACTTATTATTAACCAATTATATAAAATTATGGAAAGATTAAAAATCATCGAAGCAATGGCACATTGCACTAAATTAACAGGAATCAATCTCACACAAAAAGAGCTTGCAAAAAATATTGAAGTTTGGAAAAATTCACCCGAAAGCAGTCGTGCGACTAATATGTCAGCTTTAATAAAAGGTAATCGGATGCAAAAATTTGTTTCAATTATTTTAGATATTTGTAAAAAAACTGGAGTGGACCCGAACTTTTTATTTGACTACACAAAATTAGAATCAGTAGAATGATTAAACTTTTTACAATATTAATATTTATCATTATAATTTTCAGGGACAAAAATAAAACGCCCTCAGTGTGTGATGTAAAAAATTTAAAGAGGATGTTAAATGAAATTCATAACGAATTATATCCGTTAAATTAATAAAATATGTCGAATATATTTTTTTTATATCGGAAATATTTTTATATTTGCATTGCTCTTTGGAATATATTTAGATGTTTTGATAAGGAAAACATCACCAACATAAAGACTTTTCAATTTTCTTTTATCCATAAATTAAGCTCTTTATTTGATGTAACCTTATCTTGCATTGAATTTAAGGGCTTTTTTTATGGACTAAAATTAATCAAAAATTAAAGACATGGAAATTCAAACAACAAAAAACGATAAAAAAATAGGTGATGTAATGAATTTGTCGCCTGAAAAAATTGCAATTATTAAAAGTACAGTGGCTAAGGGTTTCACTGATTTGGAGTTGGCATATTTTTTAAATGTATGTCAATCAGTAGACATGAATCCGTTTAATAAAGAAATCTGGAGCTACAAGGATAACAAGGGCAATCTTCTTATTTTTGCGGGCAGAGATGGTTTTTTATCTAAGGCTCAAAAAAATCCGTTATTTAACGGAATAAGAAGTTGTGAGGTTCGTGAAAAAGACGAGTTCAGTATTGATGTTGCGAATAATAATATCAAACATACTTTTGGAATAAGTGATAGGGGTAATGTAGTGGGTGCTTATGCTATTGTTTTCAGAAAAGGTGGTGAGCCGACAATTGAATATGCTTTATTTAAAACTTATAATAAAGGATGGGGTGCATGGCTTACACATAAAGCCGAAATGATAAAAAAATGTGCCGAAACTCACGCTTTAAAAAAGGCATTTGGAATTTCTGGTGTGCAATCTGAATATGATTTTGAAACTAAAAATAATATTGCAACTCCTATTAACACAGAAATAAAACATGAAATAAATCCTGAATTTAAAGACGCAACCGAAAAATTAAAGATTTGTAAAACCAAAGAAGACATAAAATTGTTATTTAATAATTATCCAATTTTAAAAAGTAACGATAAATTCAGGGAATTATTTATAAATAGAGAAAAAGAATTAACCGAAAATAAAACTGATTAATTATGAAACTAAGTATTTCGCAATCATTATTAAAAGACTGGGACGATTATTCTAAAGGTCTCGGTTGTGGGCTTTGGTTCAAAGCTCGGCATATTGACAAAATAAAAACAAAACCGACACCCGCAATGTTAAAGGGGCTTAGGTTTGAGTATCTTTGTACGGGTGCTTTATTAAGAGACGGCTCAATTCCTCCAGAATTATTAACCAAAACAGGCAATATTTCTAAGACAGATAATCAAAAAGTCGAAAAACAAGCCGAGAGATTTAAGGAAGCTATTGAATTTTACGGTGTAGAAATTTTAGAAACAAGTAAGATAATTGAATGGGAGTGTGATGATTATAAACGAAAAGGCGTATTAGATATTTTGGCTAAAATTCATAAAATGCCTGAATTTAAAGAAAATCCTAATGTTTACATGAAGCCGTTTGAGGCAATTATTGATATAAAAAGTACGGGATTGCTTGATAATAAATTTGAACAATTTGGTTGGGCTTTAGAAAACTTACCGTTTAGAAATAAATTAACGGAGCAACCTGTTGATTATAAAAGTATTTATCGTGAAAATGGCATAAAAGATATACCTTTTTATTGGTTTGTTCATTCAAATACAAATGACATAGACAGCAGAATCATTGAGGCAAGGGTAGGAGATGCAAGAATAGATGAACAGATTTTTAAAGTAAAAAGTGCCGTAAAAGCTATTGAAAGCGAATTATTTTTAGAATTTAAAGCACACCCTACGGTTAAGAGATGTTTTAATTGTCCTTTATTTAAGAATTGTAAAGAAAAAATTACAGTTCCAAAAGTTAATATCGTTGAGATTTATTAAAACAAAATATTATGAATAAAAAAATAACTGAAATAGCAACTGTACGTCAATAAAGCAATGAACTTAAATAAATGAACAAAAGTAGTATTAATAATATTTTTTTTGAGCGAGAGCAAATTTTTCATTCTTCTTTATTTTCGGGAATTGGAGGATTTGATTTAGCTGCTGAATGGTGTGGATGGGATAATATTTTTCAGGTAGAAATAGATAAATTTTGTCAAAAAGTATTAACAAAGAATTTTCCAAATGTAAAAAGATATGGCGATATTAAAGAATTTGACGGAACAAAATATACCGGTACAATTGATGTTATTTCAGGAGGCTTCCCATGCCAACCATTTAGTATTGCCGGGAAGCGAAAAGGCAAAGAAGATGACCGTTACATCTGGGATGAAATGCTTAGAGTTATTTCAGAAATTAAACCAAAAATCGTTGTTTGCGAAAATGTTACTGGTATCATCAGTTTGGAACTCGACAAAGTCTTATCTGACTTGGAAGCACAAGACTACTCCACAGAAACGTTTATTATACCGGCTTGTGCCGTCAATGCCCCACATAAAAGGGAAAGGATATGGATTATTTCCTACTCCAATAAAGAACGATTGCAATACCGGAACTTTTTTAAATCAAAGGAAATACAGAATATCAAAAAACGGATTCAAAACAACAGGAAAATTAACAGATTGGGCGGTGAGTGGATTACTTCCAACACCAACGACACATCAACAAACTACAAAATACAAACAGGGCGGAACATGTCTTCAGGCGAAATTTGGAAAAAGGGGACGGCTGAATCCTGTGTTTGTGGAGTGGATGATGGGCTACCCAACAGGGTGGACAGAATTAAAGGATTAGGAAATGCAATTGTTCCACAAATTGCATTTGAAATTTTTTATTTTATCGATTTATTTTTAAGGGGGGAGAGATGAACACAAATTTTTAACGAATAAATAAACTTGATATGGAGCAAAAATATAAATACGAGTACAAAGGTAGCACTGAATTATACAACGTATTATCCACAGTAGATTTAGATGCGAGTGAGTAGCCGAACACCTAAAACTTGGCTATGAAAAAAAATGTTTAATCGGCTATTCACTATATTTTGTGTTAGCCATTTTACGGTAAATTATGAAAATTAAAATTGAAAGAAACGGTAAGATTGAAAATAATAAATACTTAGTAGTTTATATTAATGATGATAGATATAGAATTACTGAAAGTATTGATGGTAAATTAACTATAAACAAAACTTCTGATGGAGATAGTGATTTAATGAACTTGCACCCAAGAAGTGGTAATGAAATTGATATAAGTTAGTATTGTTGCTAACGTTGATAATATGAAAAGTTGGCTTTGTGCCGACTTTCAAAACATACGACAAATGCCAGATAGCCAATTTTTTATATTTAGTGTTATCGGCTGCCTGTCTAAGTTTAATATTTAAAATTAAAATATATGTTTTTAGATGATGAATTATTTGAAATGTGTTTAAATGCTGATTGTAGCATTACTGATAATATTCAGCAGTTAAATGTTGATTTATGCACAAAATGTGAAACTTATTATAAAACAAAAATACATCCTAATATCTCAAAAAAAGATGTAAAAATAATCTTAGATAAGACATTTAATTTGTGGGATTCTTTTATTAGAATGTTGATAAAAGAAGATGATGAAAGATTGAAACTTCTTGCAGAATTATTTAAAAATCATTCATTCAAAAAACAATTATTGTCTAATACCGAAATGGCTCGAATTTATGACGGTCTTTAAGGTTGCCGATAACACAAGTACAAAAAAGCGTTTTAATGTTTTTTGTATGTTGTTATAAACTGGGCGGTGCAACGTACAGACCTTGATTAAATGAACAAAAATAAAAAGCGAAGGGATGGAAATATTTAATTTCAAAAAAGCAGAAAATTTACTACTTTATAAAGTAATAGCTGGAAGTAGGGCTTATGGTTTAGAATTACCAACTTCTGATACAGATATTAGAGGTATATTTTTACAACCAAATGAATATAGACTTGGTAATGGATATTTAGAACAGGTAAATGATAAAAAAAATGATATTGTTTTTTATGAATTGAATAGATTTATTAATTTATTAGCAAATAATAATCCTAATGTTATTGAAAATTTATTTGTTCCAAAAGATAAAATATTGATATTTAATGATAGGATTAAGCCATTATACGAAAATAGATATAAGTTTTTAACAAAAAAAATAAGGTTTACTTTTGGCGGATACGCAATTTCGCAAATAAAAAAGGCACGTGGATTAAATAAAAAAATAGTAAATCCAATTGATAAAGAAAGGAAAAACCCCCTTGATTTTTGTTATATTTTATCTCCAATTGGAACTATTCCATTAAAACAATGGTTATGTACACAAAGAAATGAGGCATGTAAACAAGAAAGATATGGGGTTGTTAAAGTAAATAACGCAAGGAATGTTTATTATATATATTATGATGAAAAGGGCAACATTGGATATAGGGGAATATTAAAAAATAAAACATCTAACGAACTAAGAATGTCAAGTATTCCAAAAACAGAGACACTAAAAAACAATGTAATGATTTATAATAAAGATGGTTATCAATCTTATTGTAAAGATTATAAGGAATATTGGGAGTGGGTTAAAAATAGAAATCCACACAGATACAATGATAATACTTCCCATAACCAAAATTATGATGGTAAAAATATGATGCACTGTTTAAGGATGTTGGATATGGCTATTGAGATTGCAAAAGGCAGGGGGGTTAATTTAGTTAGACCAAACAGGGAATGGCTACTATCTGTTAGAAGAGGAAAAGTTTCTTATGATGAAATAATAGAACTTGTAGAAAATAAAAAAAATCAAATGGATGAAGAATTTGAAAAAAGCGATTTGCCAGAAAAAGTTAATATAAATATGGTACACGATATAATTATACAGATACGAAAATTTTAAACAGCTTTGCTGTATGCGGGTGAGGGCTTTTTATTTTTCTATCAGTTTGGTAAAAAGTTAATTAAATGAAAAGCTTTAGCCTTGTTTATAACG